>NZ_JADBUB010000036.1:0-9404 GCF_020245865.1 Microcystis sp. M169S2 | reverse complement strand
TAATAATAATTCCTAGTAAGCTCGCTCCTATCCCTAATTCTTTCGTTAGCTTTTTGCCTAGAATCGCTAGATCTATTTCTAGCGAGAGAAGCCAGAAGCCTTTGTTGGCAAGTTTTCTAGCTCGCTTGTCCCCCTGTCAGTATTAATCCCTATTAGGGATTAATACTTTGTAGGGTTGATTCATGAATCAACCCTACAGCGTTCCCATTAATCTTAACCCCTATTAGGAATTGAAACTTGGAGGCAAAAATCAGCAATACTGATATTGAGATCACGATGGTGAATCCAGAAGAGCTAAAGGAGACAGAAAATGGCTAACGAAACCGTCACTTATTCCCTAGAAGCAGTTCTGACAAGGATTGAGGGGAAAATCGATTCTCTGGAAAAACGGATCGATGAGAGATTTGATAAGGTAGATGAGAGATTTGATAAGATAGAAGAACGGTTGACGAAAGTGGAAATAGGACAAGTCGAACTCAAAGGGGAGATTAAAGCCTTGGATGAGCGACTAACCACAGAAATTAAAGGGTTAACTGCAAGAGTTGCCTATCAGGAATTTACCAATCGGGGGATTCTCATCGCTCTGATTGTGGCCATTTTAGGAGGGGCTGCTAAACTTTTTGGTTTTTTCCCCAATCCCTAACAGCGATCGCCCTAAAATGCTGTAGAATTAACTTGACAAATATTAAAACGCAGCCAAAGACTCTCTGGGAAATGCAGTTAAATAATTGGATGGCAACCTAAAAATATGAGTGAATTAACTATTCGTCCAGCTAAAATTACTGGTGTCATCCCAGATTCGATCGCCGCCGAGGTAGGTTTTGAAATCGGGGATTCGCTCGTCTCTATTAATGGTAATCGTCCCCGGGACTTAATCGATTATCAATTTTTATGTGCCGATGAATTTTTAACCCTAGAAGTGCTTGATAGTCAGGGCAAAACTCACCAAGTAAAAATCGAAAAAGATTATCATGAAGACTTAGGTTTAGAGTTTGAAACTGCCCTTTTTGATGGCTTAATTCAGTGTAATAATAAATGTCCTTTTTGCTTTATCGATCAACAACCAGAGGGCAAAAGAGAAACTTTATACTATAAAGATGATGACTATCGTTTAAGTTTTCTCTATGGCAGTTATTTAACCTTAACTAATCTCACCTCAAAAGAATGGCAGCGGATCGAAAAGATGCGAATCTCACCGCTTTTTGTGTCCGTTCACGCCACGGAACCCGATCTGAGAATTCGTCTCTTAAAAAATCCCCGCGCTGGTCAAATTTTAGACCATTTAAAGTGGCTACAAGCCAGACAATTACAAATTCATGCTCAAGTGGTAGTTTGTCCCAATATTAATGATGGAATTCATCTCGAAAGAACCCTGTTAGATCTGGTTTCTTTTCATCGGGGCGATATTCCCTGTGTGGAGTCGATTGCCGTAGTTCCCGTGGGATTAACCCGCTTTCGTCCCCAAGAAGATGAATTAATTCCCGTTAGCCAAGAAAAAGCGCGAGAAGTGATCGAACAAGTCCAAACTTTACAGAAAAAATTTCGTCAAGAATTTGGCAGTAATGTGGTATGGTTAGCCGATGAATGGTTTTTAATTGCCCGAGTCGATTTACCACCTCAATCTCACTACGAAGACTATCCCCAAATCGGTAACGGAGTTGGCTCGATTCGTCAATTTATTAGGGATTTCCAGAAGACAGCTAAGAAGTTATTACCTGCTCAAATTACTCCCTCTAGACGGTTGGTATGGGTAGTGGGCAATGCGGTAGAACAAGCTTTTCAACCCCTAGTTAAACAGTTAAATAAGGTGGGGGGTTTAACCGTGGAATTAGTGGCTTTAAATAGTGATTATTGGGGGCAGGAAATCACGGTTACGGGTTTATTAACCGGGCAAGATATTCTCAAAGGATTACAAGGTAAAAATCTTGGGGATGGGGTTTTATTACCTTCTCTCATGCTTAAGCATGGAGAAGCGGTATTTTTAGATGATATCACCCTAGAAACTGTTATTAATCAGTTAGGAGTCCCTATTTATCCAGTCCTGGGAGTGGAGGAATTAATTAAAACTTGTCTTACTCTCAATCCCTTGAACAAATCCTAATCTCCCCCAATCCCTTTACTGTTGCCTGTTGCCTTTTGCCTCTTGCCTTCAGAAGCTGATCACTGATTACTGTCTTAGCCTAGCTCCACATTACCTGTCCCTTGAAACATCAGCCAAGAGAGGAAAAAATTAGCCACAAAAATCGCTAATAAAGAAGTTACCACAGCTGTGGTAGTAGATTGACCAACTCCTTTAGCACCGCCGGTGGTGGTTAAACCCCAACTGCAACCGATAATGGCAATTAAAACCCCAAAAATTAGGGACTTTAACATAGAACTAATTAAATCCCATGTTTCCAGAAAATTTTGGGCTGATTGTAAGAATAGGGAATAGGAAATACCGTAAAGACTATCAGAAATCAACAAACCACCGAGTAGCCCTGTGACTAAAGAGATAATAGTGAGCAGCGGTAACATTAAACTACAGGCAATCACCCGGGGAATGACCAAATAATCGATCGGATCGGTTTTTAAAATATATAAAGCGTCAATTTGTTCTGTTACTCGCATTGTACCAATTTCGGCTGCAAAAGCCGAGCCAACTCTTCCCGCCACCACCACTGCGGTTAAAACCGGGGCTAATTCTCTTGTTAAAGCCAAGGAAAGGACTCCCCCAACAAAACTACCCGCCCCAAAAAAAATAAATTCTCTGGCTACCTGAATAGTGAAAACCATACCCACAAAAGCAGCAGTAATTAGAGCAATTGTCAAGGATTCTGGCCCCACAATACTCATTTGTTCCAGAGTATTACGCCGGTGGATTTTGCCATTAAGAATATGTAAAAAAGTTTGTCCCGCTAATAAACTGGCAGCCCCCAAACGTTGGAACCATAAACTTAAACCACTGGCAGCATCACTTTTTCTTGGCATTTGTCGAGGGACTATCGCTAAAATCTAACTTATTATAGGCGAGAATTCCCTCTAATACTAAATCTGGTTATTAAAAACTGATTATAGCGTTTCTGATTCACAAGAGGTACATTCCCGATCCTGAACAGCTTAATCAGCAAAGATTTAAGTGTGCCGCACAGATGCGAGAACCGCTATATTTATTCTCCGTTTTGCATGAGTGCCTCTTGCCTTTTGCCTGTCCTGATATGTAGCCTATACTCAAAGGATTTAGTATGATTATCCCTCGATTGTGGGGACTTGCTTTGATGCCACTCGATTGAGGGATAACAAACCATGGTTTTGCGCTGCCAGCAGGGGATAATAGAATTATCTAGTAGCCGTCAGCTATCAACCCTGATTCTTTATCCATGCCAGATTTAGCGAAAATTATCCTGAGAAACCATAAAATTGATGCTGTTAAACGATTCCATCCTTGGATATTTTCCGGGGCGATTAAAGAGATGGAGGGGGAAGTCAAAGAGGGTGCTATCGTAGAGGTTTATAGCGATCGAGGCGAATATCTAGCCACTGGACTGTATAATCCTAGCAATATTGCCGTTAAAATTCTTTCTTTCCAAAAAGTCAGCGATATTGCTCAATTATTTCTCGAAAAATTCCAGAATGCCTATCGGCTGCGGCAACAAATCGGTTTAGTGGATAACCCGAAAACTAACTGTTATCGTTTAATTAACGCTGAAGGAGACGGTTTACCCAGTTTAATCGTCGATTGGTACAATGGCACGGCGGTTATTCAAGCTTATTCCCTAGCTTTATACCAACGTCTCGATCTGATTGTCGATTGTCTGAAAACTATCTACGCTGACAATTTACGGGCAGTTTACGATAAAAGTGCCGCAGTTTTGGCGAAAAGCGCCCATACTTCCGAGAATAAATACTTATTTGGTCAAAAAACCAGCGATGAGGTGTTAGAATCCGGCCATCGCTTTATTATTGATTGGGAAAAAGGACAAAAAACGGGATTTTTCCTCGATCAAAGGGAAAACAGAGCTTTATTATCTCAATATTCCCATAATAAACGGGTTTTAAACACTTTTTCTTATTCTGGCGGCTTTTCTGTCTATGCTATGCAAGCGGGGGCTGCCCTAGTCGATTCCGTTGATAGTTCCCACGGTGCGATCGATCTTACCGAAAAAAATATCGCCCTGAATAACCTCAGCGAAGTTCCCCATCAATCCTACAGCGCCGATGTTTTTAACTTTCTGCGCGACTGTCAGGAGGATTACGATCTGATTGTCCTCGATCCCCCCGCTTTTGCCAAAAGTATCCAATCCCGTCATCAGGCGGTTATGGCTTATAAAAGATTAAATCAGCAAGCTTTCCAGAAAATTCGCCCCCAAGGTATTATTTTCACCTTTTCCTGTTCCCAAGTGGTTAATGAAGAACATTTTCAGGGGGCTGTCATGGCTGCCGCCATTGAATCGGCTCGCCCAGTGCGAATTTTAGCACGTTTAAGCCAACCGGCGGACCATCCCACCAGTATCTATCATTCGGAAGGTTCCTATCTGAAAGGATTGGTTTTAGCGGTGGATTGATGGAAAATTAAACGATTACCATCGGGATCATAGATGTAGATTTCCCTGCCGTGGGAAGCTTGGCTAATTTCCCCCCTAGCACCATAGCCGATTTCGCTCCAATGCTCGATCGCTTTTTCGAGACTCTCCACCTCGAAACAAATGCTCATGCCACTGCCCCTAGAATCGCTAAATTCCTCTCTGTGGGACTCTTTAGGGCAAAAAAGACCTAATTTAAGGTTAATCAGCCTAAATTCCGCATAAACGGCGGCAAGGTAGGGGCTTGGTTCCTGTTGCAACAGTTGACGATAAAACTGCACCGAGCGATCGAAATTACTCGTTCCTAGGGCAATAAAAGCCTCTGTGTAATTGAATGGACTATCGGGGGGGTTATTCATCGGGGTTGGCAAGCTTTTTCAGTGATCAGTAAACAGTAAATAATGGCTGGGGAAAGTTCAGTCATGGGGTGGCAGGGGGGATTAGGCCGCGTCTTCTAAGTAAAGATAAGCCTGAAAACTCATAAATACCCCGCTAATTTCTTGAATTTCTCCCAATTGGGAGATCGCCTCGTTAATGGTGTGATATTTAATCTCGATCAGTTTTGGCAATTTCTCCCGGTCAAGCTCGCCAACGCCAGAGCGAATATACTGATCAAGAATAAAGTCCAGAAACTCCCGTTGTTTTCCCGTGTATTTCGAGAAAATTAAATCTTTGTGCTTGATTACCCGCTCTTCTCGCGTCAAGGGTCTGGCTGCGTAGGCGATATAGGTCAGGACATCGTAAATATCACTGTTTTCCGTGTTGGTGATCCGGGCGATCGCCTGTAGCTGTTCCTCGCCGTGGCCTTTTTCCGCGAGTCCAGTTAGCAGAGATTTGCGGGTGTCGGGTCGGCCCCAGAGATGGCGCAATTCCGCTTCATCTTGAAAAAGATCGGGAATATCCCCGAAAAGCTGCTGGATAAACTCCTCGGCCGAGATCGGTTTTCCGTCAGCATTCCAGAAAGTTGTTTTCTGGATGTGTTCCAGTTCTCGTTCCTTGCCGTCGGCCAGTTTGATTTTAATTTTCTGACGTATCGGCAGAGGATCTGGCTCGTCGAGAGGATATTCGATCGCGTCAGGTGGTTCGGGGCGCGGCCTCGGATCGATGACCACGGGTTCCTGCGGTTCCCCGTCCCATTCGGGATCGTTAAAGTTTTCGTGGGCTTTAACAAAATCGTAGATAGTAAAATAGTCCTTATTATCGAAAAGGCGCGTCCCCCGGCCGATAATCTGTTTGAACTCGATCATCGATTTCACCGGACGCAGTAGAACGATATTTCTCAGGTTTCTAGCATCCACCCCGGTGGAGAGTTTGCGAGAGGTGGTGAGGATGGTGGGGAGCCTTTTCTCGTTATCTTGAAACTTTTTTAAGTGGGTTTCTCCCAAGCTGCCATCGTTGGCGGTAACGCGAGCGCAGTAGTTAGGATCGCTGCTGATGGCCATTTGATTGATCAGATCGCGAATGGCTAGGGCGTGGTCTTGATTGGCGCAGAAAACCAGGGTTTTCTCGTTTTGGTCGATCGCCTCCATAAAAATTTTTACCCGTTGGCGCTCCCGTTCCTCGATCTCGATAATCCGGTTAAAGTCGGATTCAGTATAAACCTTGTTTTCGTCGATATCGCCCTCGATCAGTTCATCGTCGGGATCATATTGGTACTCGTCGAGACTGGTGGTGAATTCAACCACCTTAAAGGGGGTTAGGTAGCCCTCGTTAATGCCTTCTTTCAGGGAATAGGTGTAGAGGGGTTCGCCGAAATATTTGTAGGTGTCGCCGTTGAGATCCCGTTTCGGGGTGGCGGTTAATCCCAGTTGTACAGCAGGGGCAAAGTATTCGAGGATTTTTCGCCAAGTGCTTTCGTCGTTGGCCCCGCCCCGATGACATTCATCCACGATCACCAAGTCGAAAAAGTCGGGAGCGTATTCGAGGAAGTTAGGGGCTAGTTCCTCGCCGTTTTGGGTCATAAAGGTTTGAAAGATCGAAAAAAAGACGCTGCCGTTTTTAGGGACTTTCTTTGTTTTCTGGATGTTCTTCGGTTCGATCCGAACGAGGGCATCTTCGGGAAAGGCGGTAAACTCGGTTAAGGCTTGATTAGCCAGAATATTGCGATCCGTAAGGAAGAGAATACAGGGCCGGTGGGTCGGTTCACCGCTCAGGTTCCAACTACTATGAAAGAGTTTCCATGCGATTTGAAGGGCGATCGTTGTTTTGCCGGTGCCGGTGGCCATGGTCAGGAGCATCCGTTTTTGACCAGCTGCGATCGCTTCTAGAACCGCCTGGATGGCATTGTGTTGGTAGTAGCGGGCCTCGCGCATCCCGCTTTTATTATCGGGGGGGACGGTGGCGAAACGGTCGCGCCAGTGGTTGGAATCGGGATAGGTGGCGGCCCAGAGTTCTTCGGGGGTGGGGTAGCGATCGATATAGCCTTCTTTTCCGGCGCGGGTATCCACTTGATAAATGCGGAGGCCGTTGGTACAGAGGGCGAAGGGAGTTTGCAGGCGCTCGGCGTAGTCCTTAGCCTGCCCAAGTCCCTCGGTGGGGTGCGCGTCGCGTTTTTTGGCTTCCAGGGTGGCGAGTTTGTGACCGCGATAGACTAAGACATAATCGCAGATTTTCGATGAACTGCGCTGGCCGTAACCCACCAGACGACCGGGGGCAATAACCTCGCGACGAATTTTACTGTCGGGAATGACTCCCCACCCCGCGGCTTTGAGGGCGGGGTCAATCAGTTCTGCTTTGGTTTCGGCTTCGTTCATGGGCTAGAAATCAAGTTGGCTGATGGCTTCCGCGATCGCTTGATCGGTTATGTCGGTTTGATCGGTTTTGGAGTAGAGGGTGATGAGGACGATGGTGGTCTGGGTTTGCAGGTAGTAGATAACTCGATAACCGCCGCTTTTCCCCTTTTTAATATCACTGTTTTTGAGGCGAACTTTGAAAACGGGGAAATTGAATCCTTGAATGCGATCGCCGGGGGTTTGTCCTGTCTGAAGGGTCCGAAGTAGGGGTTGTAAGTCTTGGCGGATGGATCGATAGCGTTTGGCGAGGATTTTGAGATCTTTTTGAAAGCGGGGGGTGAGTCTAATTTCGATGGGGTTTTCGTTAATCGACATCAATGTCTTCCCACATTCGATCTAGGGGGATGGTATTTCCCCCTAGGGCTTCTTGCATTCCTTGTTTAAGGTTGGCGACGATTTCCTCGTCTGGGGTGTCGTCTGGGTTGTGCGATCGTTCCCGTTCTAATTCAAGGCGAAAGGATCTAACGATCTCGTAAATCTGACTCAGGTGATCTTCGGGGATTTCGTGGAGTTCGTCGATGATTTTTTGGATGATCATGGAGCTACGGGAAGACGCTATTTACATTTTAACGGTTCTACTGGCTGAGTTGACCGGTGAAGGCTTTTTCTAGGATCGATTGTTTAAGTTCGGCGATCGCTTCTAGTTTGCGCTGGTAAATGGTTTCGAGTTTTTGAGTTTTTTGATAACATTCTTCTATTTGCTCGACGATTTTTTTTTGTTCTACAATTGGAGGAATAAAAACGGGAAAATTTTGTACTATAGCTTTATTAATTTTTTTCATAGTAGGATTAGCACCCTGTGCGCTATTAGAAATTAAATGTCGTAGTTTTGATGTTCTAAAATACCAATAAATAAACTTGGTTTCTGCCCACTGCGGGTTAATAGACATTTTCATAATTAAATCGCAACAGATGGTGGGTTCTGTTATGTTTTCACAGATAGCAACATGACCGACTAACTCTGATGTATTACTTCGGGTCATTAAGAATTCGCCGTTATTTAACCAATAATGAGCGCCCACCTTAACGGGGGCATTGGTAAATTTAATTTTTTGTATATTGAAATGAAAACCAGTTACGGAAGATAAAGTGAGGACGGGAACACCTATATCTGAATGATTTTCTGCCGGTGGCGACCACCCATTTCTAGGTTGCTGAGATAAAATATCTTGGAATTTTACCCTATCCCAATTAGAATTATTTTTATGGATAGATTTATCTAAATAACGTTTAAAAAAATTGCGAATATTAATTAAACTTTGTCTAGTATTAGCTTCAGCTTGGGCTATACCCTCGAAAGCTTTGTCTAGTATCTCTACTATTCTTTTTTGTTCTTCGATCGGGGGGACGGGAATTTTGATTTTTTCCAAAGCATTCCTAGAGAGTTCTTTAAATGTTGTGCCTGTTCCAAGATCGTTTAATAATTTAATGTTAGATTTAAGAAAATAGAAAAGAAATTTGGTATCAAGATTATTCTTCGGTATTAATCCTCGACAACCTTGATTGGTAGCCATTTCTTGAACATTAATAATCAAATGTCCTATAGGCGCTCTTGTTGAGAGGATAACCGAATTTTTTGGAATAAGTTTTGCAGAGGATTTTTGTAGTCCTAATCTAGAAATAGTACGACTTGTATTAGAGACAAAAATAGTTTTAGCTTGTCCCATATCTTTAGGTGTTATCCATAATACATCTCCGTCCCAATATTCAAGCACTTCACTTTTTGGAGTTCCGCCACTGACTATTTCTGTCACCTCACTAAGTTGATAAATTTTCCATTTTGATTTCATAAAATCTCTCCAATACTTGTAAAAATCTACGCACTTACTTTAATTTTTTTGTTTTCTATCAATTTTCATAATCGAAACTCGATGCTGGTGGAGTGAAGTCGGATGCTGGTGGAGCGAAAGCCGAATGCTGGTTGAGCGAAGTCGGATGCTGGTTGAGCGAAGTCGGATGCTGGTTGAGCGAAGTCGGATGCTGGTTGAGCGAAGTCGGATGCTGGTTGAGCGAAGTCGGATGCTGGTTGAGCGAAGTCGGATGCTGGTTG
>NZ_JADBUB010000035.1:0-69150 GCF_020245865.1 Microcystis sp. M169S2 | reverse complement strand
GCTCTCCCAGGTTTGGTGGGTAAAATGTATTCTAAGATACAGTCTTGCAGGCGAGTGAGTGGAACGCACAGAGACACAAAGGACACAAAGATTGATCGCTACTATATAAGTTAAACTTATCACACAAAGTCGAGAAGAGCCAGCAATTTAAATTACGAACAGCTTAATTAGAACTACTTACTTATATAATAGACTACATAAGCTTTATTGATCGCTTTGTCCTATGTCCGAATCAGCTGCTGGAATTCCTGTTTCCAAACCCCAAAATATCTGGAAACGACAAGTTAAAGTCAATCTGAGAAGTCTCTTTAGTACCCTGGGAAAAGCCGCTCTTAACGGGGCATTTTTGCAGTGGGATGATCTGGCCGAAAATGGAGTAGAAGTTTTAGATGCTCTTGGTTTAAGTCGGACTCCGGGGGAATTAGCGGGTTTATTAATAAGTCAATCGCTAATGAAAGCGATGAAAGGATTACTTAAAAGTAATGCTTATTTACTGCCCCAAGAAGTTGAAAAGCTGCCTTTAAAAGAACTTTACCGTCAGATTACCGACTTTTTAGAAGAGCCGGAATTAATTCTCGATCAAGATTTTTTTGAGCATCCCGAAAGATTACCTATAGTCGCACCAATCCAAGCAGCTTTTTTACGGTGGTTAACAACAAATAATTTAATCACTAATTCCCAGGAAGCACAGAGCCTAAGTAACCGGTTACCAGCTTATTTTGTCTTAGCATTGCAGGAGCAATGGAAAGATAAACGAGATGAATACAGTCTGCTTTTAGATGAAATCGACACTCCTTTTAACAATGCTTGGAAACGAGAAAGAGGCTGGTTACATTATCGAGCTTGGTTGCAAAAACAGATCGATGAACCTATTTTTTGGGAAACCTTTAGTTTAAAGCAAATTTATGTACCTCTACGGGGATTTTATGAAGAAGAAGAAATAAAAGCCACCCCAGACACAGATTACCATCGAGAGCCATCATTTAAACGCATTGTTATCAAACTCCAAGAGCAGTTAGAAACATGGTTAGAAGCGGCAAAATCCGATGATGCTATCCGTTTATTGACCGGTGGGCCGGGTAGTGGAAAATCGTCCTTTTGTAAGGTATTTGCTGCCCAACAAGCTCGCTTAGAAAAACAAGTTTTATATATTCCCTTGCATCGCTTGAGTTTCTCCACAGATTTAGTAACAGCAGTTAAAACTTTTGTTCAACATGACGGTTTTTTACCAGAAAATCCCCTAGAACCGAGCGATCAAGATTTAAAATTACTAATTATCTTTGATGGCTTAGATGAGCTATCTATGCAGGGAAAAATCGCCCAAGAAGTCGCCCAAAATTTTGTTAATGAAGTACGAGAAAAAGTCCATCATTTTAATCAAAATAAAACCCGTTTACAAGTGTTGATTAGCGGGCGTGATGTGGTGGTACAATCCAATAAAAATAATTTTAAAAAACCTCGGCAAATTATCACCATCCTACCCTATTGGGTTGGTAACAGAGATAATTTTAGCGATGACGATAACTTATTAAAAGTCGATCAACGTCATCAATGGTGGCAACAGTATGGGCAAGCTAAAGGGAAAAACTATGCACAATTACCGCCGGAATTATCGGGGAAAAATTTACAAGAAATTACTGCTCAACCGCTATTAAATTATCTTATTGCTCTCACTTTTGAACGAGGCGAGGTTCAATTTTCCCAAGAAACTAATCTCAATAATATTTATGAAAATTTGCTCAAGGCAGTCTATGAGCGAGGTTATGAAAAAAATAGTCCAGGCCACCGGGCTATAGAAGGGATTACAGAAAAAGATTTTGTGCTAATTTTAATGGAAATTGCCCTTTCCTGTTGGCATGGTAATGGTAGAACCACCACCGTTATAGAGATTGAAGAACATTGTGAAAATAATGGCTTAAAAAATCTCCTCAAAAATTTCCAAGATAGTTTTCAAAGCGATTCCCAAGGGAGTATTACCCGTCTTTTAACAGCCTTTTATTTTCGAGAAAGTGGCGATTTACGAGGCAGCGAAAAAACCTTTGAATTTACCCATAAAAGTTTTGGTGAATATTTAACTGCCCGCAGAATTGTTAACCGAGTTAAGCAAATTCATAAGCAATTACAAGACAGTGAAAATGATTATGACAATGACTACGATCCCAGACAAGCTTTAATTACCTGGGCGACTTTATGCGGACCGACGGCAATAGATGAATATCTTTTTCGTTTTATTGTCAATCAAATGCAATTACAGTCCCCAGATGAAGTGAAACAGTGGCAGAAAACTCTGGGTGATTTAATTGAATATCTTTTGGTCAAAGGAATGCCGATGGAGGGTTTAAAAAACCGCCCCAATTTTCAGGAGGAAATGCGACAGGCACGCAATGCCGAGGAAGCTTTATTAGCGGTATTTAATGCCTGTGGGCGAGTCACCAAAGAAATTTTTCCCATTCAATGGCCTTCTCCTGAAGCTTTCGGCAATTGGTTGGCCCGTCTTCAGGGACAAAGAATAGATTTAGAGTTTATGTTGGTGTTAGATTGTCTCAGTTTTCTTGATTTACAAAACCGTCTGTTGATACATCGAGATCTTGGCGGGGCAAATCTTGAAAGAGCTAATCTTGCAGAGGCAGATATTGGAGGGGCAAATCTTGAAGGGGCATATCTTGAAGGGGCAAATCTTAAAGGGGCAAATCTTAAAGAGGCAAATCTTAAAGGGGCAAATCTTAAAGGGGCAAATCTTTACGGGGCAATTCTTGAAGGGGCAATTCTTGAAGGGGCAATTCTTGAAGAGGCAAATCTGGTCGGGGCAAATCTTGAAGGGGCAAATCTTAGATGGGCAAATCTTAGATGGGCAAATCTTTACGGGGCAAATCTGGTCGGGGCAAATCTTGCAGGGGCAATTCTTGAAGGGGCTAATTTTATAGATGCTAACGTCAAAGGGAAGATTCTCGATACGGAAGTTAAAACCGAGTGACTCTTCTAAGTTCTGTGTGATAAGTTTAACTTACTATATGATCGATCAGTCTTTGTGTCCTTTGTGTCTTTGTGGTTCGTTCCACCCCCTCGCTAGGAAGAATGTATCTTAGAATACATTTTACCCACCAAACCCAAGAGAGCCGATTATCTGGTGAGTGGGGATAAATCGGATTTGCTAAAACTAGCCTCGTAGGGTGTGTTAATAAAGTATTGACAATGTAAATACATCCTGCCTACACTACAAGTATGGATGTCTATTTTGTCCTCAGTGGCATTACTTTTGTTTGGAATGACGAGAAATCTAGGATTAACCCGATCAACCATGACGGTATTACGTTTCAGCAAGCAGCAGAAGTCTTCTTCGATCCACTGCTGGTTGTTGTTGATGCAAGTCGCAATGATGAGGCACGAGATGCGATCATTGGGTTAGATAGACGGTGGAATCTCCTGTACGTCGTTTATATTGAGCGTGAAAACGACATCATTCGGATCATTTCGGCTCGCAAAGCCACACGCAAGGAACGTGAGTATTATGAAAGTTGAGGCATTAAAAAAACGACTGGAGAAAAATCGCCCTATGACTACAATCACGATTCGTATTCCCGAAGATGTGATTGAAGATTTAAAGCGGGTTGCACCGTTGCTTGGTTTCTCAGGTTATCAACCTTTGATGCGTGCTTACATTGGACAAGGGCTGCGTGCGGATTTGGAGCGTCTAGAGGGAGATACAATTTCTGCTCTCGTTGCTAGTTTGAAGCGTCATGGTGTAAGTGATGAAGTGCTGCAAGAAGCGTTGAGTGAAGTTACTCCGCGTTAGTCTAGGTTTTCAGTTGTAGTGCGATCGCTTGTAGAACATAGAGTTTTATTGAAGATATTCTCATCATAACCCCCCTTAGATATTCTTCAACAGCTTATCCCTACCTAGGATGAAAATAATTATAAATTTCCTTAGCTAATTGTTCCCCAATTCCTGTCACCTGTTGCAATTGTTCTAGGGAAGCTTCGCGAATATAATCCAGAGAATGAAAATGAGCTAATAAATCTTTTTGTCGCTTAAAACCTAACCCCGGTATCTCATCCAAACGGGAACGGCGACTTTTTTGCATTCTTTGTTGTCGGTGAAAGCTAACAGCAAAGCGGTGCGCTTCATCCCTGACTCGACGCAATAATTGCACTCCGGGTTGTTCCTTATCCGTCTCTAAAGGAGAGGATTCCCCGGGTAAAAAAATCTCCTCTCTCTGTTTAGCTAAACTAACAACTTTTACCTGTTCTAATAAATTCATCTCTCCTAAAACTGTCACCACTGCCGATAATTGTCCTTTTCCCCCATCAATCATGACCAAATCGGGAAAATCATCACTTTCGGCAATATTATCGGTATTTTCGGCATAACGACGAAAACGCCGGCGAATTACTTCTGCTAAACTGGCAAAATCATCGGAATGGCCGATTTTAACCTCGGGATTTTTGATTTTATAGTGACGATAATGTTGATTAGCGGCCACCCCATCGATAAACACCACTCCCGACGCGACTGCATTAGAACCCTGAATATGAGAAATATCATAACCCTCGATGCGGTGCGGCAGTGCCGGTAAATCGAGAATTACCGCTAAATCCTGCAAAGACTGTAAATCTCGGTCGGCGCTTCTTTTCGTCTTTTCCAACTCATAAAGAGCGTTTTTCTCCACCATAGCTAATAAATCCGCTTTACTTTGCCGTTGGGGGACAGTTAACTCGACTTTGCGACCTTTTTTTTCCCTTAACCACCCCGCTAACACCTCACCTTCCGGTAATTCGCAGGGTAGCAGGATTTCGCTGGGAATTTCCACCCCTTCCACCGATAAATAATGTTCTTCTAGGACTTTTTGCAGGATTTCTCCCTCGTTTGCTGACTGACTATCGGCAAAAAATCCCAAACGTGCCACCAAACGACCAGAACGCACTTGGAATAATTGTATGCAACAATGCTGCTCGTCCTTAGCTAAAGCGATCGCGTCCCGGGATACGGTATCATCAGGTAAAGAGACTTTTTGATCGGTATTAAGGGCCTGTAATCCGCGAATTTGATCCCTAATCGTGGCCGCTTGTTCAAAATCTAGGTTTTCCGACGCTGCGAGCATCTTTGCTGCTAATTTCTCTAATAATTCTCCCGTTCTTCCCTGAAAAATCATCGCCACTTTCTGCAAGGTTTCCCGATAATCCTGGGGACTAATTAATTTTTGACAAACCCCCGGACAACGACCGATATCATAATTTAAACAGGGACGGTCTTTAAAAAGAGGTTGGGGACGTTGACGCAGGGGAAAAGTGCGTTTAATTAGGTGTAAAGTGTGGCGCAGCAGCCTAGTATCGACGTAGGGACCATAATAACGGTCTTTTTGGTTATTTATCCTACGTTTGCGGGTGATAAAAATGCGCGGGTAGGTTTCCGACCAAGTAATACAAATGTATGGATATTTTTTATCGTCCTTGAGGAGAGTATTAAAATGGGGCTGATGTTGTTTAATTAGATTAGCTTCCAGGGCCAAGGATTCTGCTTCCGTGTCGGTGACGATAAATTCAATTTCCGTCACCTGTCGCACCATCAAAGCAATGCGGGGACTGAGGGGTTGACTGGGACGAAAATAGGAACGGACTCTAGACCGGAGTTTTTTGGATTTACCAATGTAGAGAATTTCGCCATTTTGGTCCCGCAGGAAGTACACCCCCGGTTCGAGGGGAATTTCCCGAAGACGATTTTCTAGGCGATCGAGGTCTTGGATTAGGGTAGAGTTAAGATTATTCCCGAACATCTTTTTATATTAGGGTTTGCGGCAAAAAGTTTGTCTTGGGTGTGGGGTGTAGGGTGTGGGGTGTAGGGTTTTACCGATTTTCAGGGAAAAAGTCCAGGAATTTTCCCCCCCATTACTCCAATGGCCGGTACTTTTGGATTGCAAAAAGGTCTAAAAGTCTTATCGAACAATGTTTTTAGATTTATTCAGCAAACCCTATGTTAGACAAAAAAATTACGTCAGTGGGTATTAGCTGACGTTTGGCAAGATATTCGGGGCAAATCTTCACAAAAATTAATAGGCTTCTGATTCGATTTGCTTAATCGGGACGAAACATTCCCCGGGGAGAAGAATCGGTTTATTGTTAAAAATCAATTGGCCGCGATGATTGTCGCGGTTAATAGCGACACCGAAAGGACGTTTACTAACTCTGCTATTGAGGGTACAGTAGATGCGATAAATGCGTCTGGCTGCCCTTAAGACAGTAGGATCTAACAAAATTGGAATTTCCATATCGACACGCTGTTGTTCTGTTTTCTCGGATAGGGCCACCATATCACTCGTCTCCCCACGATTAAATTGAGATATTTATTAAATCAATGGTATATGACGATTTCTGAATTTGTCACTTTTGTTATGATTCTAAAACTTTCAGGATGGCCTGGCCCATAGCTTGGCATCCCACTAAGGTCATACCCTCCGAGAAAATATCTCCAGTACGATAACCGAGGTCTAAGACTTTTTCTACGGCTTTTTCCAGCGATACTGCCGCTAAAGGCTGATTTAGCCCATATTTTAACATCATAGCAGCACTGAGAATCTGGGCGATCGGATTGGCCTTATCTTGGCCGGCGATATCCGGGGCCGAACCGTGGACGGGTTCAAAAACTCCCACCCCAGCAGTCCCTAAACTAGCGGAGGGTAACATTCCGATACTACCGGTTAACATGGCCGCTTCATCGGAGAGAATATCACCGAATAAATTGCCCGTGACGATAGTATCAAATTGTTTGGGGGCCCGGACTAACTGCATGGCTGCGTTATCGACGTAGAGATGGGAAAGTTCCACATCGGGATAATTAGCGGCGATTTTCGTCATCCGGTCGCGCCAGAGTTGGGAAACATCGAGAACATTAGCTTTATCGACGGAACAGAGTTTCTTGCCGCGTTTTTGGGCAATTTCAAAGGCTACCTTAGCGATGCGGTCCACCTCCGATTCCAAGTAAACCATGGTATTTACACCGCATTTTTCTCCCGTTTCCGTCTCAAAAATCCCCTTCGGTTGACCGAAATAGACACCCCCGGTCAATTCCCGGACGACCATGATATCCACTCCCTCAATAATCTCCCGTTTGAGACTAGAAGCGTCGATTAATTGCGGAAAAATGGTGGCAGGACGTAAATTAGCAAAAAGACCTAAGCCAGATCTTAAGCCTAATAATCCCGTTTCTGGCCTTTGCTGCCGGGGCAAATTATCCCATTTATAACCCCCAATAGCGGCCAAGAGAACAGCGTCACTATTTTTACAGGCGCTCAGGGTTGCTTCGGGGAGAGGATTGCCGGTTTCATCAATGGCTGCCCCTCCAATTAAAGCGGTTTGGAAGTCAAACTGGAGGTCAAATTTTTTACCGATGACTTTCAGTATCTCTACGGTGACAGCGAGGATTTCCGGCCCGATGCCATCGCCGGGTAGTAGGGTAATGCGATACTGTTGCGTCATAGTTCTAGAACGGTAAAATAGGTCAGACTCTTGATTATAACATAGTTAGATGAGCTTTTTTCTCCTAAAAATGTCAATCTTTCTCAGAAAAACCAGGGAACCGCTGCGGAATTAGCTAAGGAAATTCTCGATCCTCTGGTATTAATTATAAGGGGCAGTTAATCCCTGATAACTAGACTAATTCCACATGGGAATCATCCCCAATCATAAAGCGTAAAGCTTTTGGACGTTGGGGAGCGATTTCTAATTTTGCCCGTCGTCCGATAACACTATCAACTATGCGCTGATGAATGCCAATAATCGTGGCATCTTTGAGAATTACACTGTGTTCTATGTCGGCATCAATTAATTTTGTGCCATTAGCTATACTGCTGTAGGGACCGATAAAACAATTCTCAATGTGACAATTTTCTCCAATAATGACAGGGCCGCGAATGGTACTATTAATAATTTTACTACCCTGACCAATTTGTACTCGTCCGATCACCTGACTATTAGGATCAATTTCTCCCTGTAAAGCGATTTCTAGAGAGGTATCGAGGATAATCCGATTTGCCTCTAATAAATCATCTTTTTTACCAGTATCTAACCACCAACCCAGTAGTTTATTCGCTTCTACTGCTTTATTTTGATTGATTAATTCTTGGATAGCGTCGGTAATTTCTAACTCACCCCTGGCCGATGGTTGAATATATGCGATCGCTTGGTGAATGGTGGGAGCAAAAAAATAAATCCCCACCAAAGCTAAATTTGAGGGGGGGTCTTTGGGTTTTTCGACTAAGTATAAAACTTTGCCGGTTTCATCTACTTTTGCCACCCCAAAAGCACTAGGATTAGACACTTTTCGCAAGAGAATTAAAGCATCAAGGGACTGTTTTTGGAAAGAGTCTAAAAAGGGCGATAAATCATCCTCAATTAGGTTATCACCCAAGTACATAATAAAGGGGGAATCTCCTAGGAAAGATTGGGCAGTTTTAACCGCGTGAGCTAATCCCGCCGGTTGGTCTTGGCGAATATAAGTTATCTTAGCCCCAAACTGTTCACCATTGCCCGTGGTCTGACGAATTTCTTCCCCAGTTTCGGGACTGATAATAATGCCAATATCGGTAATTCCTGCGGCCACAATTGACTCGATTCCATACCATAAAATCGGTTTATTGGCCACGGGAACTAACTGTTTTGCCCCGGTATAAGTTAGGGGACGTAACCTCGTACCTTTACCACCGGATAAAATTAGTGCTTTCATAGTTTTAAAGATTAAATAGTTGGTTGAGCATAGCTTTGAGAGAATCCCGCCAATAGGGAGGAATATAACCCAATTGTTGCGAGATTTTTTGACTGGAAAGAACCGAATAGGCTGGACGCACTGCTGGGGTAGGATATTCAGCAGTAGTAATGGGAATTACTCTCTGAATTTTTAAGGGAATACCGCTTATTTTTGCCTCCTCAAAAATCGCTTTAGTTAAATCAAACCAACTGGCGACACCGCTATTAGTAAAATTATAGATTCCTGGGGGATTATCGACATTAATTAAAAGCTGAGTAATTGCTGCGGCGATATCTTTGGACCAAGTGGGACTTCCCACCTGATCAACAACTACTTTTAACTCCTCTCTTTCTTTGCCTAATCTCAGCATAGTTTTGACAAAATTACTTTTGCCATAACTGCCGTAAACCCAAGCAGTCCGTAGGATAATTGCCTGAGAATTAACAGTCTTAATCTCCTCTTCTCCCCTTAACTTTGATTGTCCATAAACCCCTAAAGGATTAGTCAAATCGGTTTCTAGATAGGGGGTATTTTTTCGACCATCAAACACATAATCGGTGGAAATATGGAGAAATTTAGCTTGAATTTTCTCGGCAGCTTCCGCCATGATTTTTGGGGCTGTAGCATTGATAGAATAGGCTAAATCTGGCTCAGTTTCGGCTTTATCCACTGCCGTATAAGCGGAGGCATTAACCAGATAATCGGGGTGAATTTCCCTAATTAACTGGCCGATTTTTTCCGAGTTAGTTAAATCTAGTTCTTCTCGACCGATACTAATAACTTCACCTAACTGGGGTAAAGTTACCTGTAACTCTTGTCCCACTTGACCTTTAGCACCAATTAGTAAAACTTTTTTCATCGTCTTTAGGGGAAAACTTCCACGGATTTAAAGGGTTGTCCAGCTTGGTCTTTAGGGGAGAGAATCGGCGGGGTCTCTAGGGGCCAGTCAATCCCTAAATCGGCATCATTCCAGGCGATGGTTTTTTCGTATTGGGGATAATAATAATTAGTGGTTTTATAGAGAAATTCGGCTCGGTCGGAGAGGACTAGAAAACCATGGGCAAAACCTTCGGGAACCCAGAAAATACGTTTATTTTCCGCACTTAAAACACAGCCTACCCATTGCCCAAAAGTGGGGGAACTTTTACGCGCATCCACTGCCACATCAAAAACACTACCGCTCACTACTCGCACCAGTTTACCCTGGGGATTGGGGATTTGATAGTGCAATCCTCGCAGGACATTTTTTAAGGACATAGAGTGATTATCCTGGACAAAAGTGGTATTAACCCCAGTTTTTTCTCGAAAATCTTTCTGATTAAAACTCTCCAAGAAAAAACCTCGATCGTCTCCGTAAACTTGCGGTTCAATGATTAAAACATCAGGAATTTCCGTCGGAATAACTTTCATAAAATCGGAGACAAGATAACTTTTGCGGGTAGTTTAGCACAAAAGAGTATTTTTTTCTAAAGTTTTTTATTAATCTTTCCCCAGTAACTGAACAATGATAAGATGAGCCTAACTTAGTTAGAGCATAAACGACGTGGTACAAGTCTCTACACACACCGCTACTCAATCTATCCCCGTGGAGGGAGAAGCCTTAAAAAACTGGTTACAGACTAGGGCTAATCAGATTATCGCCGGCGATCGACTCAGTAAGCAAGAGGCCCTGGCTTTAACTGCGATCGAAGGTCAGGAAAATATTTTCAGCTTATGTGAGGCTGCCGATCGCATTCGTCAGGCCTGTTGTGGTAATACGGTGGATTTATGTAGCATTATCAACATAAAATCGGGAAGTTGTTCGGAAAATTGCAGTTTTTGTTCCCAATCCGCCCACCATCCCGGTCAAGATTCGCCTATCTACGGTTTAAAAAGTCGCGAGGAAATCGTCAGCCATGCGAAAGCGGCAGCCGAAGCGGGGGCCAAACGCTTCTGTTTAGTTAGTCAAGGTCGGGGATTAAAGTATAATAGCCCTAAATCGCAGGAATTCGAAGAAATACTGGCCACAGTTCAAGAAATCATCGAAACCGCCAATATTAAACCCTGCTGCGCCCTGGGAGAGTTAACCCTTGCCCAAGCGCAAGCCTTAAAAGAAGCCGGAGTTACCCGTTATAATCACAATCTGGAGGCTTCCGAGAATTTTTATCCTAACGTGGTCTCCACCCACAGTTGGCAGGATCGGGTAGAAACGGTAAAAAACCTAAAAGCGGCGGGAATTCAAGCTTGTACGGGCGGAATTATCGGTATGGGGGAAAGTTGGATTGATCGCATTGATTTAGCTTTTTCTCTGGCAGAATTAGAAGTGGAATCCGTGCCGATTAACCTATTAAACCCCAGAAGTGGCACCCCTTTAGGTCATTTACCCAAACTGGATCCCTTGACTGCCCTAAAAGCGATCGCTATTTTCCGGTTTATCTTACCTCAACAAATCCTCCGTTATGCCGGGGGACGAGAGGCAGTCATGGGAGAATTGCAAAATCTGGGGCTAAAATCGGGAATTAATGCTATGCTGATTGGACATTATTTGACCACTCTAGGACAACCCCCCCAACAGGATCAGGCGATGTTGGCTGATCTTAGTTTAATAGGAGGAGAAGCCCCCATCCCCGGTGAATACCAACCCCAACAGGCAACCTAAATCACGTCGAGGACGAGAATCTCCGCCGCGGCGCACTTCCGCATCGGTTCCCAATGAGTTAATCTGGGCCTTGATTGGTCTGCTGCTGACAATTTTTAGTACATTTGTTCCAGTGAGCCTAGCTAGTTGGTCGGCTGCGGGTCTATCTTCGCAAAAACTAGGCATAACTTACCAAATTGGGGCAGTATTATTAACGGGCTGTCTGGGGGGCAAAAATGCTGGGCTTCTCGCCCAGGTAGCCTATATTTTTCTCGGTTTAACTTGGTTGCCTGTGTTTGCCCAGGGTGGGGGAATGGGTTATCTGAAAGAACCCAGTTTTGGCTATATTTTAGGCTTTATGCCGGGGGCATGGCTGTGTGGTTGGTTGGCTTTTCGCTGGCGTGCCAAGATAGAAACCCTGGCGTTAAGTGCCTTTGCCGGTTTGTTAGTGATTCATCTGTGCGGTTTATTATATATGCTGGGATTGTCGATTTTTCAGCCCCAAGCCGGTCAAATCACCTTTCCCGATAGTTTGCCCACCCTATTTATGAATTATTCAGTCTGGCCATTTTTAGGGCAGTTAGTAGTAATTTGTGTGGTGGTAATTATTGCCTTTTTCTTCCGTAAATTATTATTTTATTGATGCCACAGCCAATGTTAAAAAAAAATCGCTGGTTTTGGATAGTGGCGGTGCTTGGTCTAATTTTAGACCAAGTAACTAAGTATATAACCGTGCAGAGTTTTGAGCAAATTGGTGATACTTTCCCGATTATTCCGGGGGTTTTTCATTTTACCTATGTGATTAATACTGGGGCGGCTTTTAGTGCTTTTCGTGGCGGTGTTGGTTGGCTAAAATGGCTATCCTTATTAGTTAGTTTGGGATTAATGGCTTTTGCTTACTTTGGACCGCATTTAAGCCGTTGGGAACAATTAGCCTACGGTTTTATTTTAGCAGGGGCTTTCGGCAATGGTATTGATCGCTTTTTGTTTGGTTATGTGGTGGATTTTCTCGATTTTAGATTGATTAATTTTCCTGTTTTTAATCTGGCTGATGTCTTTATTAACATCGGGATTATTTGCCTATTAATTTCTACCTTTCCCCACAAGTCAAGGGTCCCGTAGGGGCGAAGCATTCGAGCGATAACCTATCGCTGAAACCGTAGATTTCCTATCCGAATGCTTCGCCCTTACTTTTTCTGTTCAAATGCAAGTGGAGTGACTCTTAAATTATTACAGATATATCAGCAGCCGTCTGTAAGCATCCCACCGAAAAACTAATGCGCTCCGGGGTTTGGGGGCGGCACTTCGACAGGCTCAGTGACCGCGCCACGCCCCCAACGGGTAGGGTTGATTCATGAATCAACCCTACCCCTGCCTCCTGCCCCCTGCCTCTGTTATGCTCGACCGGGTGAGCATTGCCCACCCGAAAAACTATGCTTCTGTTGCAGAATTAGAGCGATCGAATTTACTAACTAACTCAGGATTTTCTGACCAAGCATCGATAATACTCATATTACCATTGAGAAAATTCTGTTTAATAGCGCGACGTTGAATTTTGCCACTGGCAGTTTTGAGAATTGTTCCCGATTTAGCCAGAACAATCGCATGGGTCATAATTTCGTGTTCTTCGGCGATTTCCTGACGGATATCGGCGATTAATTTAGCCGTATCTAACTCACCGCTGCGACGTTCTAATTCCTGGACAATAACTAACTGTTCTTCCCCATTATCTTCAATAGAAAAAGCCGCACCATAATCGGGACGAAAAACCTCATTAAGATGCTGTACTGACCATTCTAAATCTTGGGGATAATGATTACTGCCACGGACAATAATTAAATCCTTAATCCGTCCCGTGATATGTAATTCCCCATCGAGAAGAAAACCTAAATCTCCGGTGCGTAAAAACGGCCCTTCTCCTGTATCAGCAAGATAAGCTTGAAAAGTCTCTTTGGTTGCGTCTTCCCGTTGCCAATATCCAGCGGCCATACTGGGGTCACTGGCCCAAATTTCGCCCACTTCATCGGCTGCACAAAGGGTGAAAGTATCGGGATTAACGATAGCTATACGGGTATCACAGACGCGACGACCACAACTGGGGACGTATCTAACTCCAGTGGTTTGATCGGAACCTACAGGGACAATTTTACCGCGTTCGTAGGCGGTGGCATCCAAAGCGGTGATAATTGGGGTGGTTCCCTTGGGTTTATTGGAAATCAAGAGGGTATATTCAGCTAATCCGTAGGCAGGGGCGAAAGTTTGCCAAGAAAAGCCATAATCTGCAAAAGTATCGACAAATTTGGCCATAACCTTCGGGTTAATCGGTTCGGCGGCATTTCCCGCGGCCTGCCAACTGCTCAGGTCTAATTCCGCTAAATCGGCAGCTTTAATCCTGCGAGTACAAAGATCATAGGCGAAGTTGGGGGCCTGACTATGAGTAACTTTGTACTTAGTAATATTTTTTAACCACTGCATCGGACGCTTAATAAAAGCAAAGGGAGACATGAGATAGCAGGGTGTACCGTTGTAGAGGGGGACGGTGATACCCTCGACTAACCCGTAATCGTGAAAATAGGGCATCCAAGTGAGGGTAACGCTATCCGGTTCGTAACCACAAGCTTTTTGCAAGTAACCGCAATGGTGCATCAGGTTAAAATGACTTAGCATCACCCCCTTGGGGATATTAGTCGAACCGGAGGTATATTGCAGATAGGCAAGCGCCGATTTATCCACCTGGGGATCTTGCCATTGGTCCGCTAGGGAAATATCAATACTTTCGGTAGTAATCCATTTCATTTGGTCGAATTCTGGGAATTCTTCCTTCACACCTTCAATAAGAGTCAGAATACTTTCGGTAACTAGGGCAAAGGTGGCATTAGCATCCTTGACAATTGCCCGTAAACGGGGCAGAGTGCGCTTAAGTCGTCCCGATTCCGGTGGGGGGACGGGAATGGCAATCACTCCCGCATAAAGACAACCACAAAAAGCGGCCACTACTTCTAAACTTTGAGGATAGAGTAATAGGGCGCGTTCCCCTTGGGCCTGGTATTTTTGCAAATAGGCGGCGATTGCTCTTGCTTGGCGATCGAGTTCACTGTAGGTTAAAGGTGGGGTTTCTTTTTTACCATCAATAAGAAAAGTGTAGGCATGGCCCTCTGGTTGTGCCGTGGCGCGGTAACGTAAGAGTTCTACTAGGGTTGCGGGTTGAATTAGGGTTTCAGTCATCGTTGTTATCGGGCTTATTGGGGGCCATTGTATAGAAGTTTTAAGATATTTGCCCATGGCGCTAGGATAAAGTGCGAAAGGCGATCGGTCAAGGTATAGGATTAAGTTATTGGTTATATTAAATTAAAAATGGATTTTAGGTTCGATCCCCCCTGCCCTCCTTGATAAGGGGGGTGTCTGATGATTTTTAACGCCTACCTACTTAAGTTATTGGTTAAAATCCCCCCGCCTTATCTCTGCAATTGTGAGAAAAAGCTATAATTAATCAATCCTAAAATACCGGGAAAAAGTCATGACAGCCCTAGACATGATCCCAGAAGTTACCTGTCCCCCCACAGATTTATGGAGTGATGAACCACCCTTGGAAAGTGATCTAAACCTGCAACAGATCATCATTCTCCTTAGTTGTCTAGAATTATTATGGCGCGAGAGGAGTGATTACTACGCTTCGGGAAATCTAACCATCTACTACAACGAGGAACAACTAAAAAAGCGCGATTTCTGGGGTCCTGATTTTTTTGTGGTTTTAGATACCGAAAAGCGTCCCCGCAAAAGTTGGGTGGTTTGGAGAGAACAGGGTAAATATCCCGATGTAATTGTCGAGATTCTTTCCGATTCTACGGCCAATATTGACCGCAATAACAAGAAAATTCTCTATCAGAATACCTTTCGCACTCCTAATTATTTTTGGTTCGATCCTAATAGTTTAGAATTTCAGGGATTTAGACTAATTGAGGGACAATATCAAGCCATTTCTCCCAATGAACAGGGTTATCTCTGGAGTGAACAGTTAGGATTATATTTAGGCATATTTGACTGTAAACTGCGTTATTTTACCGCCGATGGTCAATTAGTCCCCACTCCTCAAGAAGCGGAATTAGAGCAAAGACAGGCAAAAGAACAGGCTCTTTTAGAGAAAGAACAGGCTCTTTTAGAGAAAGAAAGGGAACGACAAGCTAAGGAAAAATTGGCCCAAAAATTGCGAGAATTAGGCATTGATCCCGATACAATTTAGGGGAAATCTGATCAGTCGGGTTTGAAGACAAAATAACAAACCCTGCTATAAGATTAAAAAGCAAAATTATTTTTTAGTAGCTATGGTGACAGCAGCGCCCCTAGTGGGTGTGATTATGGGCAGTGATTCCGACTTACCCACCATGAAAGAAGCGATCGCAGTTTTAGAGGTTTTTCAGATTAGCCACGAAGTCGCCATCGTCTCAGCCCATCGTACCCCAGAAAAAATGTTTGAATACGGCAAAAACGCTCATTTAAGGGGAATAAAAGTGATTATCGCTGGAGCCGGCGGCGCTGCCCATTTACCCGGGATGGTAGCATCTTTAACTCCCTTACCCGTGATTGGAGTTCCCGTAGTCACGCGCACTTTACAAGGGTTAGACTCTCTCTATTCAATTGTACAGATGCCCGCAGGCATTCCCGTGGCCACGGTGGCGATCGGTAATGCCAAAAATGCCGGACTTTTAGCGGTTCAAATTCTCGCCACCGGTAATGCTGATCTTTTAGAGCAAGTTATCGCCTATCGTCAATCCCTCACCGATTCCGTCCTCGAAAAACAAAGCAATCTTCAACGACTAGGCTATCAAGACTATCTAGGGCAGAGTTCACCTAAGTAGGGTAGATTGAGAAAAGATTAAGTAACAAATTATGAAGTAATTATGCGTTGGATCACTGCTTGTGTATTGAGTCTATTACTCTTTTTTGCCCTACCCATAGCGGCCTATGCCGATAGCCCGACTATTAGCGAAGAACAGATGAGAGAAGGGGAAGTTATCGCTGAAAAAGCCCTAGAAGCTACAGAAAAAGGTGATTACGCCCAGGCCGAAAGCTATTGGACCCAATTAGTCGCCAAATTCCCCACTAACCCCGCCGTCTGGAGTAATCGCGGCAATGCCAGAGTCAGCCTCAATAAATTAGAGGATGCGATCGCTGACTTTAACCAAGCAATCGCCATTACCCCCGATGCCCCCGATCCCTACCTCAATCGTGGCACCGCTTTAGAAGGAGAAGGCAAATATCAAGAAGCGATCGCCGATTATAATAAAGTTTTAGAACTGGCCCCCAATGATGCCTTTGCCTATAACAATCGCGGCAACGCTGAGGGCGGTTTAGGGGACTGGGAAGCCGCCGTCAAAGACTATCGCCAAGCCACTCAACTGGCCCCGAATTTTGCCTGGGCGCAAGCTAATCTGGCCCTGGCCCTGTACGAATTGGGCAGATATCCCGAAGCAGTCCAAAAAATGCGGAATATTGCCCGCAAATACCCCATGTTCCCCGATGTCAGAGCCGCCTTAAGCGCCGTTTTATGGACCCAAGGACAACAGGGAGAAGCGGAAAGCAATTGGGTAGCCGCCGTCGGCATGGATACCCGCTATCAAGACCTCGACTGGGTAAAAAGCGTGCGCCGTTGGCCGCCAAATATGGTTCTAGCCTTAGATAAGTTTCTTAACTTAAAGTAAAAAATTACTAAATATGGTTGGCTGAATAAATCTAAAAACCTTGTTGGCTAAGACTTTTAGACTTTTTGTCAATCAAAAAGTAGCAAATATGGGAGTGATCGGGGGGAAAATTCAGGGACTTTTTCCCTGAAAATTAGGTAATTGACCCCCTCAAAATCGGTAAAACCCTACACCCTACACCCCACACCCCACACCCCACACCCTGTCCCCACGAAAAACTTTTTCAGCAGACCCTAAATAGTAACTTTTCTAGCAGTAGCGGGGCTGAGGGTCTAATTATCCTGAAATCAGCCATTAAGATACAATTGAGGCCTGATAGTTCCATTATCCTCGATCGAATAACCAGGCTCTGGAAAGGAAAAGGAATAGCTAGAACGGGCCAATGGCTCAATGCTATAATCCAATCACAGGGATAGATTGGACTCTATCAGTATCCGCCGCTACTGTACACCTTAAATCTTAGCCAGAATGCCAGATTTACACTTGCTTAATTCTCATCCACAGGCCCTAGAAACCGCCTTCATCGCCACTGCCGACCGGTCTTCTTCCTCCCCTCTATCCCTCGACCTCGCCAGAATTAATCAACGTTTTGACTCCGCTAACGCCGCAGAAATCGTCGCTTGGGCTGCGGCCACCTTTGGGGAAGGTTTGGTGATGAGTACCAGTTTCGGCATTCAAGCGGCGGTGATGTTGCACCTCGTCACCGCAATTATCCCCGATATTCCCATCATTTGGATCGATACCGGCTATCTTCCTCCGGAAACCTATCAATTTGCCGAAGACTTAAGCCAACGCCTCCATTTAAACCTGAAAGTTTATCAATCTCCCCTCAGTCCCGCCCGCATGGAAGCAATCCACGGTAAACTGTGGTCAAATAACGATCTCGACTCCCTCAATCTCTACGACAAAATCCGCAAGGTGGAGCCGATGCAACGGGCCCTGAAGGAATTAAAGGCCACCGCTTGGTTAGCGGGTTTACGTCGCGACCAAACCGACCACCGCAAAACTCTCCAATGGGTCAATCAACAGGGCGAACGTTACAAAATATTACCGATACTTGACTGGAATGCCAAAACCATCTATGACTATCTGACTAAATACGATCTTCCCTACCATCCCTATTTTGATCTGGGTTATGTCTCCGTCGGCGATTGGCACTCCAGTCGGCCTTTAACCGCCGATGATAGCAACGAACGAGACACCCGTTTCAAGGGTTTAAAACAAGAATGCGGTCTTCATTTACCCTTAACCCCCGGAGAAGCACAAAGTCTCGACGCAAGCTCCCTATAACTGCTGGGGTGGAAAATTTGCCGGTGCGATCGGTTCCTAGACGTTAGACAATGGTTAATGATTATTAATCCCCCATTAACCATGGCTATTTTAGAAAATTTTCTCGAAGTCGGCTCTCTCAAGTGGTTCTATCGACAGGTTAACCCCGCTCAACAACCGGATACAACCCCCGTGATCCTACTCCATGGTTTACCCGCCCATGGCTATATTTGGCGGGAATTATTGACCAGTTTAGAAGAATATAACATTAATGCTATTGCCCCCGATTGGATCGGTTCCGGTTTATCCGCTAAACCCGATGCCAGAGATTTCGCCTACACACCTAGCGCTTTTTGTCAAGCCTTGGCGGATTTTATTCAAGCTCTCCAATTGCCGAAAATCTCCCTCATTGTCCAGGGTTTTTTAGCCTCCGTCGGTTTACAATACGCCCTAGAAAATCCTGATAAAATTGAGCGCTTGATCGTTTTAAATACTCCCCTCTCCAGTGATGTCAAATTACCCTGGATAATGAAACAATGGGGGCTACCTTTCCTCGGAGATATGGCGACTCAAGACCCCTTATTAGTCGATCGTACTTTAGAAACTGGTAGCGGTTTTGTGATTAGTGATGCAGATCTGGCTATTTTCCGTCAACCTTATCTAAAAACTTCGGCAGTGGGTCGCGCTTTACTGGCCACGATTCGCAATTTAAACCTATCGAAAACCATGGCAGAAATTGAGACAGGTTTAGAGAACTTTGAAAAACCTATCCTTTTTGTCTGGGGAATGGCCGATCCTTGGTTATCTTCTGTCACCGTTGAAAAATTAGCTACTAAATCAGGAGTGGAATTAATCCCCCTCGCAGAAGCGAAACACTATCCCCAAGAACATTGGTCAAAAGAAATTAGTCCCCGGATTATTAATTTTCTCGGACGCAAAACCTAAAACCCGATACTTTCTGGGAATTGATAGCAAAATCTCCCTAGAAAGTATTGATCAAGTTATCCTTAGTATATCACTGTAGTTCTGCACTGGCCACCACCTATGGAAATACCAGCTTTAGGAAGGATAAATATAACAAATAATCCCCCAGATATTAATAATTTAACCGATTGGGAGCGAGTTAAATCGATGGGTGATCTAGAAATCGAGGCTAATGCTTTGTCAGATCCCGATGCACTTCCTTTTGATGATGATTGGGAAAACGCGGCGATTATTTCTGCTTACAATAAATTAACATCTCAATAATTGCTAAAACTGATAATTGTCTCAGGGTTACTTGTTATGAAAGTTTAATAAAATGTTGATCAAGAAAATAGTGATAAAATTTTTTGTTAGCTCAAAACAATAAGCAGGGAATCATTTGATAGTAATCATTCCACATTACCCTCAAATCGAATTACTTAATATTGATTATTTGAACCATATTTTCAAGTCTATGTATATAGGCCTGATGATATCTCCATGCTTCTAAAATACTTTGTAATAATTCATCTTTTGAAAAACAACCAGAATCAGCTACGTCTTCAATTTGTCTGATTAGATCATCTTCTAACTCCAATTCTAGCATACTCACTTGTTTAGTTGTGTCTGCCATACTTTTATCTATCTAAAAGTTGATGGAACTATCATACCATAGGAACTCAGCACTGTGGTATCTATTAAGCCCCACAATATACCCATTGCTAGGTCTTGCATATATGTATATATAATACCACCTACTAAATACCCTATTATACCCCCTGTTGTACCTAATCATGAATAAAACCTAAGATTATTTTGGTTAAAATTTGCGAAAAATAGCTTTTTAATAGCAAATAAGTCGATAAGTCGATGGTATTTGACCTATTACACCCATTAAGTACCGTCAGGACTCGTTTATGTTGATTTGACATATCTGGTGCGATTGCTTGACATATCTGGTGTAATTGCTTGACATATCTGGTGTAATTAGGGTAAGATAGGATACTGTAGTTAGGATGCTAAGTTTCTAAAGGCAGACTATTATGGACATCTATAAGAAAGGACGATGACAACCCTTAAATCAAACTGTAGGGTCAATTCATGAATTGACCCTACTATAGCCCTCAATGGTAAAAATGGCTCTTCTCGACCTTAGTGATCAGTTATCAGTGAATCGATACAATCCATTCACTAAATTAACAAAAAAAAATGGCCACCAGACAATTTCGAGTAAATCTTAGTCAAAAGGACTCTGAATATCTTAAAGAAATAGCTAAAGAGCTAGACTTAACAGAGTCTGAAGTCATTCGTAAAGGATTAAAACTAATGGCTTTATATGCTAAAACTGAGACGGAGGAAGATACTCAATTAATACTGCAAAAAGGTAATGAACAGAGACCACTACTAATTGTTTAGTTATGACCAGTGATTCAAAAAATGAGACAGGGGAAGTTAACAACCCAAAAGATACCAGCGCTTCTTTGGTTCTTCCAACTGAGAGGAACTCTGTGCGTCATAACCTAAAGAAGAATCAGGATGGTTATCATTTAGACAATGAAGTATCTGAATTTGATAAACCAGCTACAGCTATATCACCCTCAGATCAACGACATAATTTTAATACTAAAGTAGCTGGTTCCTTAGCAAGGTGGCTTTGGTTGGGATTGTTAACCACTGCTGGTTTACAAATTCTTTCTATTTGTCTCATTTCTTTTGCTTCTCTTGGAATTTTTAATTTAAATATAAATTTGAAAGCTATCGAAGAACAAGAAGTACAAAGTAGAGTGGATAAAGCGGCAACCCTAATTAATGATTCTTCTAAGACAATTTATACTTTTTTAGGGCCAATAGCTACAGCAGTCACCGCCTTTTATTTTAGTGGTTTGGGTAGTTCGTCGAAAACTAACGATGAAAACTCTGAAAATGAAAGAAATGAATAGAACTTTTAAAAAAACACGAAAAAATCTCTCCCATTGGTAATTTTAGTACAAAGGCTAGAAATCTCAACCCCAGAAACCTCTCCTCCCCACTCTCCTATACTTTTAGATTGGAATAAAGTTTTAGCTTAATTAATCTGGTTAAAGGCCTGTTTTTGTCGTTTCTAAATACCCCTGATAACTTGACCGGAACTGTTCGATCGATAGGTTCTTTGTCCAATATTCTACCAGAGCATGACCCCAGGCCCAAGCTTCCTTGTCGGCAGTGCTAGAATTTTCTAATAGTATTGGCCAAAGTGCCAATAAATCAAAACTTTTATTCTCTGGATTTAAGAGAGAAGAAAGCTCATAGGCCATCTGTAATTTACCGATCGCTACTGGTAATTGTTCCACAGGAATTTGTTCAGCTAAAAGATAGGCTAAAGTCGGTCTTCCCGTGGCTAAAGTGGAGATAAAACCTAGAATAGGACTTTTTAATAGGGCCGTTAAACCTTGTCCCGTGGCCATCTGTAAAGTATAGCGATCGATTATTTTCGCCGCTGCCAGAGTTCGAGTTTCTAAATCCGCTAAAAAACGGGCTAAACGCAACTGTTTTGCGGGCGAAATTGCCCCCAGTAAAGCGATTGATAACTCCTCATCCCCCCAAGCTTCTCTATCCGGCTGTTGACTGACCATCGGCAAAATGCGATCGCAGAGATCCTCGAATAATTCCGCCCGATACTGCAAGCATTCGCGGATATTGACTTCTTTGGGACTTTCTCCCGTCAGCCAATTATAGGGAGGTTGCCACTCTCGCACCGGACGCAGACGATCGACTTGAGAAACACAGACTATAACTGGTAAATTGTCAATAGTTTGTTGCAAATCTTTAAGAAAAGCCTCATCCATGGCTAGGGCGGGATCGAGGGCGGGAGTGACAAGAATTAATAAATCGGCGTTTTTGGCATAATTTAGAACCTTTTGCCGATCATCGGCCCGATTTGCCTGTTCATAGCCCGGAGTATCCCAGAGGATTAACTCGTCTCCTTCTGGGGTTTGCCAATGGTAGGATTGGATCGCGTCGGTACTAGGCAATAGATCCACTTGGGCTAAATCGGCCCGAAAGAGAGTATTAATTAAACTGCTTTTGCCGGCCCCGGTGCGTCCAACCAGCAGAATATTAACCGGTTGGCGATCGATTTCCGTGATCGGTTCAGCTTGGGCGAGAATTTCCTTGAGAGTAGTGGTGGCGATTTTGGTCTTGGTGGGGAGAGTTGGGGCGAGATTACTGCCACTGTAGAGTAACACCGCTTGGCGAGAGAGATTTCTTAGGGCATTTTCCCGCAAAACTTGCCCTAAATTGACTAATAATTGCTGATCCGCTCGATCGCTGTACTTTTGACTGGCCACTTTAGCCACAGCCGCAGCGGGATTGATCACCCATTGCGCCCAATTCCAGACCTGCCAAAGTTTCTGGGCCGAGGGTTGCAATTTTTGATAAACTTCGTAGGCCTGATAGGCTTGGCCGATGGTGATTTGATTCAGGGCCGGGGAAAGATTCTGCATCCAGCGATCGCTATCATCCACAGTTCCCCGAATTAAACCGTAGGCCTGGGGAATGTAAATATTTAATAAGGGGTACTTGACATCGGGGTAATATATATGAGCGATGGCACTGACCAAATCCTGACAGCGTTGCCAAAAAGTCGCCCAATCTTCCCAAACCGGGCGATCATTGCGGGCTGCGACGATAATCCTCTCGATAATTTCCTCGACATTTCCCCCGGAATCACCGTCAGGAGGGGTTAATTCTGCCTTAATTTCCCCGATGGCGGCTTCAATTTCCCCGACTGCTGGGCGCGTCCATTTGACCAACAGGAAGCGCCAAGCGACAAAAATCAGGGTAAAAACTGCCCAAATCCAATTCAAACCCCATTGATTGATCTGGACACTGGCGGCCACGATCAGAAAGATGACCACGGCGGCGATCGGAACTGCTAAAATCAACCCTTGCCAAGTTTTTAACCGTAACATTGCTCGATCTGGTTTTTTTCCATTCTACCGATCTCTGATTCTCGGTTAGGGGGCAGAAATTAAGCTCTCTTGGGTTTGGTGGGTAAAATGTATTCTAAGATACAGTACCGCCGGCGAAGGACTAGAACGAACCACAAAGACACAAAGGACACAAAGATTGATCGCTCCTATATAAGTTAAACCGATCACACAAAGAATAAGAGAGCAGAAATTAGACAGTGGCATCAATTTGGGCGAGGATTGCCGTGGACAACTGACAAAGTTGTTGATGACAAGGACCATTACTGGCCATGATCCCCCCCCATTGCCGCACATCGCCGCGATTATAGCGCACGGGTTGACCGTCAAAATAGGAGAATTTGCCGCCTGCTTCCGTTAAAATCAACTCTGGAGCGGCAAAATCCCAGTCTTTAGCCGCCGATTTCCCCGATAGGGAGATATAAACATCGGATTTTTGTTCGAGGATCGTGGCAATTTTACAGCCCACACTACCCACATAATTTTTACCTAAGAAGGGTATTTGACTTAATAAATTATCAAAACGTTGGTCGCGATGGGTACGACTAACCACCAGATAGAGGTCGGTAATTTTATCTTTATTGGCAACTTTTACCGGTGTAATATTTCCGTCGCTAGTTTCTAGAAAAGTACCTTTTCCTTTTTGGGCAAAATAGAGTTTTTCTTGATCCGGTAAGGCAACCACGGCGATCATCGGTCTTCCCTGATAACATAAGGCGATATGTAGGGCATATTCTCCCGTTTTGTTGATAAAATCGCGGGTTCCGTCCAAAGGATCGATAATCCATACCCAATCTTTCGGGATAGCTTCATTACCCTGATGGGTTTCCTCGCTTAGATAACCAAAGTCGATATCAGAAAAATTTGCTTGTAATTCCCCTAAAATATAGTGATTTGCCGCTAAATCCGCCGCCGTTACTGGCCCGCCTTTTTTTTCCTCGTTGACGGCTAAATCCTGTTCACCCCGGTGGTAGGATTGGAGGATTTTAGCACCACCCCAACCCACGGCACGAGTCACAGCTAAAATGCGATCGAGCGTTTCGGTATCTTGACAGGTTAAATTAATCATAAAATAGCCTCAGTTTTTCAGACTTATTATCCACTAAATTAAAAGACTGGCTTCTTAGCTTATCATCTCTTGTTTCCTAGCTCCTGATGGGCTTAATTTTGCTCTTGCCAAAAATAATCGGCGGGTTTTTTGGTTTCTGCTGGTGATGATTGGGGAGCGTCTCCCAAGAAAACCGAGCGCTGGCTGACGCGATCGCCTAATCTTCTTTGGACTCGACTGGGAATGCCGTAACCGTAGGCAATATGACCTTTTCCTGCTAGGACGATGATCTGATATTCGGGATGAGCTTGCCAGAATTTAGCGATCGCATCGGCCATGGTTTCATCCCAGAGAACCTGTGCCAAAAAAAAGCGATCGAATCCCTGACTTTTGCCCCCCGTGTGTTGCTGATAAACGGCTAAGATCTGTTGACGGTACTCCTCGTTATCCTGGTTTATTTCGCTTTTAGGGGGAATGTAGGTCATTTCTGAGGTGGAGAGGCTGTCTAAGCCCTCCTGTGCCACTTTTCTAGTGATTTCCGTGGGTGTATTTAGGGCGATCAATGGTAGTTTTTTCGCCTTGGCCAAGCGCAGGATCGGGGCGTAAAATTCCCAATCAAATCCCCAACGTTGGTCGTATTCACTTTTTTCTCTCAACTGATTTTCGCTAATTTTGCCGGCTAAATACTGATCCAAATAGATTTGGTAAGGACGTTGAAACATCTCAAAAGCGATCGCTATTTGGGGATTATTAGCCTGTAAATACTCGATAATAGCTAATTGGGCCTGATGATCGGCTTGACTATCGTGCCTTTCTCCCAGATAAATAATCTCGGCTGTTTTTAAATCTGCCAGAATTTCTTTTTGGCTATTAGTAAAACTCCAGGCCCGGGGCAGCAAAATAAACAGCAAGCAGAGGGCAAGGAAAACGGGAAAAAAGCGTCGAGAGAATTTCATCTTTTTAAAGGTCTTTTAAAAAACCGATCTTAACCGAAACCAAGACAAAAAGGGTGGGCAATGCCCACCCGAAAAAATTTTCAGAGAACGTTTTTGGTTTAGTAGGTTTCTACGTGCCAGCGATGTTCTTTTTTCAGTTGTTTCTGATAGACAGACCAATCAGCGCCATTTTTAGCAGCAGCACCACTGATAGCATCGTCGATACCATCTTCCATCCCTTTCAGTCCGCACATATAAGCGTGGGTTTTGGGACTTTGGAGTAGATTCCAGATTTCGTCAGCGTGTTCGGCTACCCGGTGTTGAATATACATTCTGCCGCCCTGGGGATTTTGCTGTTCCCGGCTGATGGCATAGGTGAGACGGAAGTTATCGGGGAATTCCGCCGCGATTTGCTCTAATTCTTCTTGGTAGAGAATATTGGCCGTTTTGGGAACTCCGAAAATCAACCAAGCTAGACCTTTGAATTTATAATCTTCGTGTTGTTCCTTGAACATCCGCCAGAGGAAAGCTCGGAAGGGAGCGATTCCCGTCCCGGTGGCCATCATAATGATAGTGGCATCTTCATCACCGGGTAGCAGCATTTCTTTACCCACGGGGCCAGTAATAGCCACATCGTCCCCCACCCCTATATTACAGAGATGGGTGGAACAAACCCCATAAACGGTTTCCTTGGTTTCTGGGTGCTGGTATTCTAACTGACGCACGCAGAGAGATACGGTTTTATCGTCTAATTTATCACCATGACGGGTGGAGGCGATCGAATAGAGTCTCAATTTATGAGGTTTGCCATTAGCATCGGTACCCGGAGGGATAATACCGATACTTTGCCCTTCTAAATAGCGTAAATCGCTCCCAGAAAGGTCAAAGGTGACGTGTTGTACGATGCCGATACCCCCCTCATCAACGAGAGGATAATTCTCGATACATTTGCCGATAAAGGGTTGATTCGGACGGTAGATGTTGACGGGGATATCTGTTTTTTCTTTCGCTTGAGTCATGGCCTTTTTCTTGGTCTGTTCGGGGACGGGCGATGATTGAGCGATTGGCTGTGGTGTGGAGGCACTAGAAACAGTTGCTACGGGGGCAATCCCATTGAAGGGTTTGATGCTGACGATACGACCACCTAAACGGGTAATCCGACGCATTTCTTGATTCATGCGACTGTAGGGAACCGTGAAAAACACGCTTCCACTCTGACGGATTGAATAATCCAAGCTGTCAGTATTGTCGTTTTGATTGAGACCCGCCACTTCGTAAACAAATAAACGGTTTCCCGCTAGTGTACTCGGACTGTACATTAAATATAACTCCCAACTCAAGTCACGATAATCGTTCCATAGTTTAGCCTACCATCGGTACACTACACCTAGGCCTAATTGAGAGTTATCTTAAAAAAACCACAGACATCGCTTTTATCCTTTTGGATAGGATAGGTTAAGTCTCTGGTTAAAATCTGTTACATTTGCAGCATTTTACTTTTTATTAAGATTTATGCTACTTTTTCCCATTTATGCTAAAAATCCCCCTGGTTGGCCTGATGAGGACAAGAGCGGGGGACAGATATTAGCAATAATTATTTTATGAACTACTCGGCCGCAGCAGCGTTTAAGGGTTTAATGCTGACGATGCGAGCGCCTAAACGGGTAATCCGACGCATTTCTTGATTCATGCGGCTATAGGGAACGGTTAAAAAGACACTGCCACTCTTACGGATAGAATAATCTAGGTTATCAGTCTTGTCATTTTGACTCAAACCGACGACTTCATAGACAAAAAGGCGATTTTCTTTGGCACTAGAGAGACTTTGCATCGAAATGGCTCCTACATTGATGTTATAGTTCTCTAGTTTAGCCTAGCAGGGAGACTAGCAATCTAGTTAGGGTTTGCGGCAAAAAGTTTCTCGTGGGGCCAGGGTGTAGGGTGTAGGGTGTGGGGTGTAGGGTGTAGGGTTTTATTTTAAGGGACTTTTTCCCTGAAATTTCCCCCCGATCCCTCCAATGGCTGGCACTTTTTGATTTTCCAAAAGTCTAAACGTCTTACCCAACAAGGTTTTTAGATGTATTCAGCCAACCCTAGTTAATGGCCGATTTACGGCCGTTTATTGTACCATGACGCTCGATCGCAATTGTCCACAGGCCGCATCGGTCGCTAAACCTCTCGAATAACGGACAGTAACGGCGACTTTCTCCTGTTCTAAAATAGTTTTAAAAGCCTTAATTCTCTTTTCATCAGGCCGTTGATAATCCACCTCTTGAATGGGATTATAGGGGATTAAATTGACATGAGATTGAAAACCTTTCACCAGTTTAACTAATTCCCTTGCGTGTTCAGGTAAATCATTCACTCCCGCTAAAAGAATGTATTCAAATGTCACCCTTCGTCCCGTGATTTGAACGTATTCCTGACAGTCTTGGATCAGATTACTTAGGGGATAATGGTCGGCACTGGGGATTAATTTAGCTCGAACTTGTTGATTAGAAGCATGGAGACTAACAGCAAAAGTTACTTGCAAATTATGTTCGGCTAGTTGCTTGATTTTCTGGGGCAATCCCACCGTAGAAATCGTTAAACAACGCTGACCGATCCCCACATCTTGATTCAGGGAATGAATTGCTGTCACCACTTCGGGGATATTTAATAAAGGTTCCCCCATACCCATAAATACCACATGACTAACTCGCTGTTGAAAATCCTCCTGTACTGTTAACACTTGGTCAACGATTTCATGAGCTTTCAAATTACGAGTAAAACCCCCTTTTCCCGTGGCACAAAAATCACAGGCCATGGGACAACCCACTTGGGAAGAAACACAGACCGTCAATCTTTTTTCACTGGGAATTCCCACCGCTTCGATAATTAAACCATCCGCCAGTTTTAGCAGATATTTACGAGTGCGATCGGGTGCTACACTGCGATAATGTATAAGGGAACGACCGATAGGATAATTCGCCAGCTTGCTGCGCCATTCTTGGGGGAATACGGAAATATCCGCCAAAGAATGTACCCCTTTTTCGTATAGCCATTGGTGTAATTGTTTACCCCGATAAGCGGGTTGTCCCTGGTCTTTTACCCAGTCGGTCAGTTCCTCTAAAGATTTCGCTAGTAAAGTCATAATTATTATAGTTGATCACCTTATCATTCTAGCCGATCGATCATATCTAGTAGCAAAACCGTAACAAAATTGTATTAATCAATTGACATTTTTTCCCTTTGCTCCTTCTCTAGTCTTTGTTCGTCAATTAAATACTTAAGTAGTCGTGCAAAATTAATTTCTTGGTTAGGATAGGCAAAAGGCAAAAGGCAAAAGCTTTATCGAAATGTGTAGTTAATTTTGCTTAGGTACTTAAAACTATAACTTAAACTGAGCCTGACGACAAAAATAAATCTAGTCTTAAGCTTGATCTTTTTTACCTTTCATTTAACTTAACTGTTCAAGGGGAACTGTCAGCGCCATAATGATCGATGGACTTCGATCGAGAGCAGAAATTTTATGAGTTGCCAGCAAAAAAAGTCAATATGGGGAAATAAGGAGCTATTCAGTTGTAAAAGCAATATTTAAGCGAAAATTTATGAAAATCGCTATTTTATCGCAAGACGCTTCTCTTTATTCCACCAAGCGACTGAAAGAAGCGGGAGAAGCTCAAGGCCATGAGGTACGAGTGATCAATTATTTGCGATGTTACATGAACATCACCTCCCATAAACCCACGGTTGTCTATAACGGTAAACCCTTGGAGAGTTTCGATGCGATTATCCCCCGTATTGCCGCCTCAAAAACCTTCTATGGAACCGCAGTCGTCCGACAATTCGAGGTGATGAATGTTTTTACTGCCAACGACTCGCAAGCAATTTCTCGGTCGCGGGATAAATTGCGTTGTCTGCAAATCCTCGCTCGGGAAGGGATAGGTTTACCGGTGACGGGAATTGCTCACGCAACTCAAGATATCGATGGTTTAATCGAAACCGTCGGCGGCACCCCTCTGGTGATTAAATTATTAGAAGGAACCCAAGGTATTGGGGTAGTCTTAGCGGAAACCGACCAAGCAGCCAAGTCAGTTATTGAAGCTTTTCGGCAACTAGAGGCTAATATTCTAGTACAAGAGTATATTAAAGAGGCCAGTGGGGCAGATCTGCGCTGTTTTGTCATCGATGGAAAAGTGGTAGCCTCGATGAAGCGACAGGGGGCCGAGGGGGATTTTCGTTCTAATCTTCACCGCGGTGGCAAAGCAGAAAAGATAAAATTAACCCCAGAGGAACGCAGTACAGCTATACGGGCCACTAAAGCCATGGGTTTACGGGTTGCGGGTGTGGACTTATTGCGGTCCAATCACGGGCCTGTGGTTATCGAGGTCAATTCCTCTCCTGGTTTGGAAGGAATAGAGGCGGCCACTGGTGTGGATGTGGCCAAAAAAATTATCGATTTTGTCGCTAAAAATGCCACCCTAGTCCTAAATCGCGATCGATATCAATATTAGCCGTCAGCCTTGGATCAGTTATCAGTTATACTTTGCACGGCTACAACTTACATTTTTTACTCAAGGACAATAATATATAGCGTTTTTCAGTCTGCTGAGGTACAAAAGTTATGGGTTTTAGGCAAAAGGCAAGAGGCAAAAGGCAAAAGGCAAAGGGGAAGAAAAACAGGTGTACCTCACTAGCTTAGGAAACGCTATAGTTTAAGAGTTATAATTAGAAGCAAGGCACTCATTAAAAACATGATTAACCTAGAATTCACGGAAGAAGAAAAGAACTCACTGTATTATGAAAGATTTCATCATCCCCATCCCCGGGTTCAACTGAAGATGGAAGTTCTCTGGTTAAAGAGCCAAAAGATACCGCACAAAAAATTTGTCAGTTAGCAGGAATCTCGCCAAATACCTTATTAACCTATCTTCGAGATTATCAAGAAGGCGGAATAGAAAAATTAAAAGAAATCAACTTCTATCGCCCTAAAAGTGAATTAGAGTCTCAAAGAGAAACGCTCAAAAAATATTTTGAGAAAAATCCACCAGCCACAATAAATGAAGTTGTATATAGGATAGAAGAATTGACAGGAATAAAACGAAGTCCTACCCAAGTGAGGAAATTCTTAGAATCTCTAGGAATGAAATGTTTAAAAGTAGGTTCTCTTCCTTCTAAAGCTGACCCAGATGAACAAGAAGACTACAAAGAAAAAAAGCTAGAACCCAGACTAAATGAGGCTAAAGAAGAAAAAAGGGCTGTTTTTTTTGTTGATGCCGCTCACTTTGTTATCGGAGCTTTTCTCGGTTTTGTTTGGTGTTTTGAGAGACTTTTTGTTAAGTTACCGAGTGGTGGTAAACGCTTTAATGTTTTAGGAGCATTAAATGCGATAACCCATGAAGTTATTCTGGTAACATATTACACTTATATTACAGCATCTCAAGTCTGTGAACTTATTGAAAAAATAGCTGCTTTAGGACTAATATTTCCCATCACTCTAGTCTTAGATAATGCCCGCTATCAGAAATGTAAAATTGTTGAAGAATTGGCTCTTTCTTTGTCAATAGAGCCACTCTATCTGCCGTCTTATTCGCCTAATCTAAATTTATTTGAAAGGCTGTGGAAATTTGTCAAAAAGAAATGTTTATATGGTAAATATTATGAAAACTTTTCTGACTTTTCTTCAGCTATTTATGAATGTCTGAATGATGCCCATCTGAAACATAAAAAAGAACTGGATTCCTTGCTGACTCTACGATTTCAGAAGTTTAATAAATCTCAGATTATGAACGTCTAAAGTATATCACTTTTACCAAGACTCCGACATCGATAGGTTCGCGCAGATATTCTTTCACTCCCAAGGAACTCAGGCCAAGCTTCATGGCAGCCTCAACCCCGTCCTCGACCGTTACCTAGAAGCTTCTGAGGAGGAAAAAGTCGGTTTTCGCGGTAAACTACAAGAATTTATCCGACTTTATGGCTTTGTCTCTCAATTACTCCCCATACCTGCTGCAGACTTAGAGAAGTTCTATGAATTTTCCCGCCACTTAATCTGCAAACTTCCCACCTCCCCAGAGGCCCTTCCCTTGCCTATTCAACAAAGTATCGAACTAAACTCCTACCGCATCCAAGAGACCCACAGGGGCAAAATTGAACTAAAACGGAGTGTCTGGGAAAGTACTAGGGTTTATTCCCTAGGCACGGGCCAACCCTCCACCAAAAAGATAGAACCCCTCTCGAAAATCATTGAAGAAATTAATCGACGATTTGGTACTGATTTCAGTGAGGATGAGCGAGTTTTTATCGAACACCTTGAAACTAAACTGGATGACAGCGCACCCCTGAAAGCGAGCCTTAAGATCAATACTCCCGAAAATGTTAAACTTGCCTTTGATATCCTGGCATCCGACATCATGCAGGACATGGTGGAAATCAACTTCAGCTTTTATAAAAAGTTCACTGACGACCTTGAATTTAAGGCCCTGCTCCTCGGTTTTCTCTTTAATCGATTCCTGCAGCGATCGAATACTTCCGAAGCTAAGACAGACTCAGTTTAACATTCGATCGAACTTTCCCACCCTATGCCAGTCCGAGACCAATGACAGGGGAAGGGGGGTCTTCCCCCGACATTTGAGATAAAATCGATCTAGTTAAAAATTTAATTCCGAAACTATGTTCGACGCACTGGCCGACCGCTTAGAAGACGCATGGAAAAAATTACGAGGTCAAGATAAAATCTCCTCGGCCAATATACAAGAAACCCTCAAAGAAGTCCGGCGGGCTTTATTAGAAGCAGATGTTAACCTACAGGTAGTCAAGGGATTTATTGCTGAGGTCGAGAAACAAGCCCTCGGCGCTGAAGTTATTTCCGGAGTCAATCCCGGCCAGCAATTTATCAAAATTGTCTATGATGAATTAGTTAAAATTATGGGGGAAAGCAACGTTCCCCTAGCTCAGGCCGATAAACCCCCCACCGTAATTTTAATGGCCGGGTTGCAAGGGACAGGAAAAACCACCGCCACCGCCAAATTAGCCCTATATCTCCGCAAACAGTCCAAAAGCTGCCTGATGGTGGCCACCGATGTTTACCGTCCGGCGGCCATTGACCAATTAATCACCCTCGGTAAACAGATAAATGTTCCCGTCTTCGAGATGGGTTCTCAGGCTAATCCCGTCGATATCGCCCGTCAAGGTGTGGAAAAAGCCAAAGAATTGGGCGTAGATACGGTTATCATCGACACTGCCGGTCGTTTGCAGATAGATACCCAGATGATGGGCGAACTAGCACAAATCAAGAAAATTGTCAAGCCCGACGACACTTTATTAGTGGTGGATGCGATGACCGGTCAGGAAGCGGCCAATCTCACCCACACTTTTCACCAACAAATCGGCATCACGGGGGCAATTCTCACCAAACTTGATGGCGATACTCGCGGTGGGGCAGCCCTATCAGTGCGGCAAATATCGGGACAACCGATTAAATTTGTTGGGGTTGGGGAAAAAGTAGAAGCTTTAGAGCCATTTTATCCCGATCGCCTTGCCAGTCGCATCCTCAATATGGGTGATGTCCTGACGCTAGTGGAAAAAGCCCAGGAACAGTTAGACCTAGAAGACGCGGCCAAAATGCAGGCCAAGATTTTAGAGGCTAAGTTTGATTTTAATGACTTCCTCAAACAGATGCGGCTGTTAAAAAATATGGGTTCCCTGGGGGGAGTCCTCAAGTTAATCCCCGGTCTGGGCAAACTGAGCGGGACAGACATCGAAAAGGGCGAAAAAGAGTTAAAACGCACGGAAGCGATGATTAATTCCATGACCACGGAGGAACGCGCTAACCCCGATTTATTGGCTAAGTCTCCTAATCGTCGTCGTCGCATTGCCAAAGGTTCGGGACATCCAGAAACAGAAGTTAACAAACTAATTACTAATTTCACCAGAATGCGATCGATGATGCAACAGATGGGACGGGGACAAATGCCCGCTATGCCGGGGATGCCCGGGATGGGTGGCGGAATGTTTGGGGGTGGCAATCAACCGGGGTTCCGCGGTCAGGGTGGCAGCCCGAAAAAACCGAAGAAAATCAAGAAAAAGAAAGGTTTTGGCGATTTATAGAGGCTAAAAATGTTGAAATCCAGAGCTTAAACTGAGGTTTCTACCATCGGCTAATTTTATCTCTCTCCCGGGGACAATTTGACCGATTATCGCCCCCTCTTCCCCCACTTTCTCCAACAATTCTCTGGCACTGTCCGGAGGCAAACACAAAACTAACTCAAAGTCTTCACCGCCGTATAAAGCCCATTCTAGAGCTTTTTCGGCTCCTACATATTCTTTCAGGGTTGGATGCAGGGGAATCCTCTCGATTTCGGCACCAACCCCACTACAGCGACAAATTTGCATGATGGCATCTGCTAACCCGTCACTGCTATCCATGCCCGCGATGGGAAATTGCTTGACAATTTTTTGTAAATGTGGTATGCAATCAAGTCTCGGTCGCGGCCGTTGATGAGCTTGGATTAATCGCTTTTTTTGGGCGGAATTTAAATTCCTGCCGGTTTCAGGGTGAAAGAGTAACTCTAATCCAGCCCGCGATAAACCGTGATAACCAGTAATAACGATACTATCGCCAACTTTTGCATTAAAACGTCTAATTTCTTCATTTTTTGCCACTTGTCCCAGGGCGGTGATGCTGATGTTAATCTCCGTGGCCCGACAGACATCGCCACCAACGATCGCCGTCTGATATACTTGCAGACAAGAGCTAAGACCCCGATAGAGTCCTTCTAGCCAATCGATGGCTAGATCGGGAGTTAAAGCCAATCCTACCGTAATTCCCAGGGGTTCTGCCCCCATAGCCGCTAAATCGGATAAATTAGCCGCCGCCGCTCGCCAGCCCACATCTTCCGGAGAGGTGGTAAGATCGCTAAAGTGGACGTTATTAACTAAAACATCAGTGGTGACGACGAGAGAGTAACCCTCTTTGATCGATAAAATCGCCCCATCATCACCGATAATCTCCGCAGGACAATATTTTTGCAGAATCGGCAGCAATCCCTGTTCACCCAAGTCTTTAACGGTTAAATTCATGATGTTTGAGAATTGAACGATACAGCTTCTAAAAAGTCTTTAGTTAAGAGGATTAGCGCTGATTTTTTCGTAGGCGCGATCGATAATTCCCCGACCTCGCAGAAAGCCGGTATTAGCCCCCGGACAAAGATAGGAGAGGGTTTCCGGGCTAAAACGGTCTAAAATGGCCTCTTGCGATCGCAATTGCCGCAGCCAGTGGAAAGTTTTCGCGGTCTGTAGGGGTCGCGGTTGACCCTTGGTGTCGGGGAGAAGATGACGACCGGTAAATAAAACCCCCCCGTGACGGTTCCAGTAGAGACAGGAAGAACCGGGAGAATGGCCAGGAGTCCAAAAACCGCTACAAGTGGGAGATAACTGGATTTGCTGCTGAAAAACGGTAATTTGACGGTGAGGAAGCAGATAGGCTTCCTGTTCCTGTAGAATAATCTCACAATCAAGTAAACTTTGCAGAGAATCGCTCTGTTTACCCTGACCCCCGCGATGGGTAAAAAATAGGTAACGGACACCCTTTTCTAGGAGAAAATCTCGCTCGCTCTCCTCACAGCTAGGACAATCCACCAGAATATTGCCGGTATTTTCTACAATAAGATAAGAGGTTCCCCCTAGGGTTTCCCGATTAGGCGAGAAAGCGTATAAACCTTCTAGAATTAATCGAGGGGGTTTTGTGGTTTTGCTAACCTCTAAAGGAGACGATTCGGTTTCCGATCGCATGGTTTGCCTATCCAAATCACAATCAATGCGGTTTACAATTTAGCACGATCGGTCACTAACCCAGCCATAAAAGCGACGGGGCTTGTCTAAACCAATTTAGGCGACGCAAGTAGAGACTACCGCATCGAGACACAATCTGGCACAGACCTCCGAATACTTCCCTAGTTCGGATTCCCTCTAAGCTTTATTGGTAAAGCGTTGTTAGACAAGACATCTTGATTGTGTTGCGGTAAGGGACATTAACTTCACTCTTAAGGATTATCTCCATGGCAAGAGTTCCTGTTATCTCAAAAAACGGAAAACCGTTAATGCCCACCAAACCCAGTCGGGCCAGACGGTGGATTAAGGAAGGAAAAGCTATCGGTAAATTCAACGACTTAGATATTTTCTATGTCCAGCTAACCACTGAATCCTCTAACAACAAAACCCAACCGATTGCCATTGGTATTGACCCGGGTAAATTATTCTCTGGAATTGGCGTTCAATCCTCTCTTTTTACTCTTTGGAAGGCTCACTTAGAACTTCCTTTTAAACGAGTAAGAGAGCGCATTGACAATAGACGGTTAATGCGAAAAGGACGTAGAGGAAGACGGATTAACCGCCAACTTCCTTTTAATCTAAGAGCGCATCGACAAAAACGATTTTCAAATAGAAAACAAAGAAAATTAGCTCCCTCAATCAGAGCTAATCGTCAACTTGAACTTCGAGTCGTTTCCGAACTAACCAAAACCTATCCAATTACTGACATTTACTTTGAGTATGTCAAAGCCGATGTTGATTTAACTTCCGGTAGAAAAAGAGCTAAGTCTGGAAAAGGTTTCTCACCAGTTATGGTCGGACAAAAATGGGCTATTGAGCAACTGTCTCAATTGGCAACAGTCCATACTCGCTTTGGTTGGCAAACCTCTAATCTTAGAAAACATTTGCGACTAGAAAAGTCCAAAAATAAAGCAGAACAATCACCAGAAAGTCATGCTAACGATGGCATTGCTCTTGCCTGTTTTCAATTTTTAGATTATTTGCCATTCCACAATTCTAATGGTCATGGATATGATTGGAAGGGTTATGTTAAAGTAACGAACGCTCCCTTCGCTGTCATCAAACGTCCTCCTATTAGTCGTCGTCAACTTCACCTGATGGTTTTTTCCAAAGGTGGTAAACGACGTAAATATGGTGGCTCTACCACAAGACATGGGTTCCGTAAAGGAGATTTAGTTTCTTCTCCCAAAGGAATTGGTTATATTAGTGGAGATACCGAAAAACAGCTATCTGTAAGCGATACTAATTGGAAACGATTGGGACAGATAGCTGTTAGTAAGATTCAGTTAATTCGTCGTTCTAACGGTTTAATTGTTTCTCGCTAACTTATGTAAAGCCGCCCTCCGCTATCGCTAAAGGGCGGGGTTTCAGACCCAGTTTTTCGATGACCAGGCCGGCTGAAATTAGCCGCTTTTTATTCAAGAGAAAAGAGCCGATATGGAAATGTGGTTGTTATTAGGGATTCTTGGCGGTTTCACTTATTTTATCGTCAAGCGTAGCGTGGCCAAAATCACGACAACACCAATTTGGTTAATTTGGTTAGTCCTGATGACTCCGGCTCTTATTTGGACTGGCTGGACGTTAATCTATGGACAGGATACCCCCATGCCGGCATTTTTGCTGGTCGGTCCTTTTGTGATCTGCCCTTTTTTGTATTGGTGGCTAGTACAGAAGGGTCGGGTTACTCCCCAAGAAGGCCCCCCATCACCACCGAAACAAGCGAATTTAGTCCTAGAAAATATTGATAGTCCCGCACCTAAAAATGATTTAAAACCGATCACTGCTGAAGAGGAAAAATCCCTACGAGATTGTTTTCCTTGGGGTGTTTATTATCTGCAAAATATCGATTATCGTCCCCAAGCAATTCTCTGTCGGGGCAAATTGCGAGCAGTTCCCGAAGAAGCTTATCAAGTGATTAAAAACAATGTGGAAAAGGTTTTTGGTGATCGCTTTTTATTGCTTTTCCAAGAAAGTTTTCAGGGACAACCTTTTTTCGCTCTTGTGGCTAATCCCTGGCAGCAAAAAACAGAAACTATAGAAACTGAAAAAGTTACTCGCCCCCTTCTTGCCCTGGGTTTATTGTTATTAACTATCTTAACTACCACAGTGGTCGGTGCGGGATTAAGTGGCATTACCACCCAACAATTAGAAAATAATTCTAGTTTATTATTGCAAGGTTTGCCCTACAGTTTAGGCTTAATTGCTATTTTAGGACTGCACGAATTCAGTCATTATTTTACCGCAGTTAAATATAAAATTAAAACTACTTTGCCCTATTTTATCCCCTTTCCTTTCTTCCTAGGCACCTTCGGGGCTTTCATTCAAATGCGATCCCCTGTACCCACCCGCAAAGCTTTATTTGATGTGGCGGTGGCCGGTCCTTTGGGGGGTATAATCATCGCTATTCCTCTACTGTTTTGGGGGTTGTCCCTCTCGGAAATAGTTCCCCTAACTAATCAAAGCAGTTTATTAACTTTTCAGTCCTTAAATCCGCAGTTTTCTTTTCTCTTATCTATCGTAGCTAAACTAGCCCTCGGCAGTAATTTAATCGCGGGAAAAGCCATCCATTTACATCCTTTAGCGGTGGCAGGTTATGTGGGAATTATCGTTACAGCCCTAAATTTAATGCCCGTGGGTCAATTGGATGGTGGTCATATTGTTCACGCCATGTATGGGCAGAAAACCGCCATAATTATCGGTCAATTAACTCGATTATTCATGTTTATTTTAGCCCTAGTGCAGCCAGATTTTTTACTCTGGGCGATTATTCTCTTATTAATGCCAGTCAGCGATCAACCAGCTTTAAATGATGTCACCGAATTGGATAATAAACGAGATTTATTAGGTTTATTTTCCCTAGCTTTATTATTAAGTATTTTGCTCCCCCTTCCCGAAGCGGTGGCCCGTTGGTGGGGGATGTAAGCGACCCCATCAATCCCCCTGAGTTCTGGGAAAATTATCGGTCAGTTAGGGAATAAAATCCCTATCTCCTACGTCAAGTGAGTTCGATGATCCTCACCCTCGATCACTTTAATCCACAAAGCTGAAGGCTGACAACCGCTCACAGATCACTGATATATGGTTCTCAAGGCTAATTCTCAGAGAAAAAAGCGAGTTTCTCTGAAAGGGAAGTTAGGCAAATCTAGGTTAAAATTGCTGGCTATTCCGCTAATTTTGGCGAGTTTAGGCTGGTTATACCACGATTTACGTCAGCAGTGGCTAAAACCAGAAGCGATTTTTGTTTTGGGAGGTCATGCCGATCGAGAACGTTTTGCGGCAAAATTAGCGAAGGAATATCCCGATCTACCGATTTGGGTGTCTTCCGGTAGTCCGCGACGATATGTGAAAAAGATTTTTAAAAAAGCGGGAATTCCCCTAGAACGTCTCCATCTCGATTACAATGCGCGAGATACTGTCACTAACTTTACTAGCCTAGCCGATCAACTGAAAGCCCAAGGTATTGATAGTGTCTATCTGGTCACTTCCGATAATCACATGAGAAGGGCGCGATTAGTGGGAGAAATTGTTTTTGGTAGTCGCGGAATTATGATTAAACCGGTGACTGTTCCCTCCCAATCACCCCCCGAACCCCTAGAAAAGTCCCTCAGAGACGGTTTTAGGGCAATATTATGGATAATAACCGGTTCTACTGGGGAATTTTGGCTAGAATCCGATTCTAGTTCCCATCTCCGATCAAAATGAAATTATCTTGACAAAATCACCCACTTTATGTTAAGCAAAAACACCATTTTCGCCATCTTATTAATTTTTGTGCCGCTATCGATCGCCGGTTCCCTGTTACACTGGGGCGGAACGGTAGTTTTTATCACCGCTTGTCTAGCCATTATCCCCCTAGCGGCCTACATGGGGGAAGCCACCGAAGCGATTGCGGTGGTGGTCGGGCCAAATATTGGCGGTTTGATGAATGCCACCTTTGGCAATGCCACAGAATTAATTCTCGCCTATGTCGCTTTGCGGGAAGGTTTTATCGATGTGGTAAAAGCGACGATTACTGGCTCAATTATCGGTAATTTACTCTTAGTTATGGGATTATCGATGTTTTTAGGCGGTTTACGCTTCAAAGAACAGGAATTTCAACCGATAACCGCTCGTTTAAATGCCTCAGCTATGAATTTAGCGGTGGTGGCGCTCCTTTTACCCACTGCCGTGCAATTTACCTCCACGGGAGTCGGGGAAGCAGTCCTGCAACGTCTATCCGTGGCCGTGGCAGCGGTGTTAATTTTCGTCTATGGTTTAAGTCTCTTATTTTCTATGAAAACCCACACCTATCTCTACGATGTCGGGATTGCTGGTATTGAGGAGGAAAGCGCCAGAGAAAGCACCGCAAAACCGAAAATCTGGTTTTGGTCTTTGATTTTATTGATCGTTACCATCGCTGTGGCCGTAGAATCGGAGTTATTGGTGGCATCCCTAGAGGAGGCTACGGAACAGCTAGGTTTAACGGCACTGTTTACCGGGGTGATTCTTTTGCCTATTATCGGTAATGCGGCCGAACACGCTACGGCCGTCACCGTCGCTCTTAAGAATAAAATGGATCTATCGGTATCTGTGGCTGTCGGTTCCAGTATGCAGATCGCCCTGTTTGTGGCTCCGGTTTTGGTTATCATGGGTTATATTATCGGTCAGCCCATGGATCTAAATTTTAATCCCTTTGAGTTGGTGGCAGTGGCTGTGGCGGTGTGGTTGGCTAATTCGATTAGTAGTGATGGGCGATCAAATTGGTTAGAGGGAATGTTACTCTTAGCGACCTATGCTATCTTGGCCTTGGCTTTCTTTTTCCATCCTCTCACCGCTTAAAGTTATCCCTTGCCGATATATAGACAATGACGGACGCTTTGGCTTAAGGGAGTGGTAAAACTGGCAATTTCGAGGATTTTACCGCCAGCTTTCCCTAGATTCTCCTCTAAACTCAAACTATCCTGCGCGGACCACTGACCACGATAGAGAATAGCGATTCCGGTCTTTTTCAGGAAAGGCAAAGCATAGTTAACACAGATATCCACATTACCTACCGCTCGCAAGCAGACGATATCGTAAGCACAGTTATGTTTAAGGTTTTTCCCGACGATTTCCGCCCGACCTAAACGAGTTTTCGTGTTATTTAACTCTAATTTGTCAATAACTTCTTCAAGAAAATTAATCTTTTTTTGGGTGGAATCCAAGAGAGTCACCGACCAATGGGGATATGCGATCGCAATTGGCACTCCCGGAAACCCGGCCCCCGTCCCCAAATCAATGACTGATAGGGATTTTGTCAATAGATCTGGCTGGGATTTTTGTAACCAAGCTAAACCCGATAAAGAATCCCAAAGATGTTTTTCCCAAAACTCCTCTGGTTGGGTAATTCGGGTGAGATTAAAACGTTGATTACCCTCTAAAATCAACTCATAAAGTTGTTGAAATCGCGCTTGTTGGGCCTCATCGGGTTGCCATTCTAGGGTTTCTTGCCAAAGCTCAAATAATTCAGGAAGGATCATTAATTCAGTTATCAGTTATCAGTTATCAGTTATCAGTTATCAGTCATCAGTTATCAGGTATGAGGGAAGTGGGGAAGTGGGGAATTTCAACTAAAAACCCCAATACCCTAAAACCCTAAAACCTCAAAACCCTAAAATCTCAACTATCTGTTTTTTCACTTTTTACTTCCCTCAAATGTCCTTGTTCAATTTTCCAGTGACGGTCAGCAATAGGCAATAATTCCCCAGCATCGTGACTAACTACTAATAAAGTCCAGTGTTGTTTGAGACTAGCGAGAAGTTTAGCCAATTGACGACGCATAGACCAATCTAAACCGGCCGTAGGTTCATCGAGAAGTAACAGATTAGGCTGCCGGATTAACTGGACAGCGAGGGATAAACGACGCTGTTGACCCCCACTAAGATTGTGGGGAGAAGTATCCAGAGGAATATTTTCTAATCCTACCTCCTTTAAGGCCGCCGTTAGGCGATCGCTTTTAATCTCCGGATGACCGAGACGCAACTCCTCAAGGATGGTTTTACCGCAAAAATGACGTTCAGGAAACTGAAAAACGATTCCTCCTAATTGTTGCAGGTGCAGCACCGTTAATTCTTGGTCGCGCCAGTGAATTGTCCCTCCTGTTTTATCGGCAAAGCCTGCTAAAATTTCCAAAAGAGTCGTTTTTCCGGAACCACTGGGGCCGACAATCAGACCTAATTCTTGGGGGGCTAATTCGAGATTAATCCCCTGTAAAATGGGATTGAGAGCAGCGGGAGGATGATAAACCACATCTTTGAGATAAAGCATTGACAGGAAAATAACTGGAAATTAAGTCTAGAAACCCGTTTCTATTGTGACAGATTTTTTCATTCGCTCAAGGAGACTTTTGACCATGGTGCTGAGGTTAGGTTTAACGAAAAAAATGGCGATCGGTGCTTCGCTGGCTGTTATGGTAATGGTTAACTGGATTGGTCCCGGGTTAGCCGGAGATCCTTTCCGCAAAACCAATCCCCGACCGATTGGCGATAAGACCGAGGCCGCTTTTAACGCTATTTTTAAACAAGGTAACTATCTAGAGGCAAAAAAATTAATTGTTGAGGCCACGGAAAAGGAACCCCAAGAACCTTTGTCCCATGCTATGCGTGCCTCTCTTGCTTTTACCGACCAGGATTGGAACACCCTCAAAACCTACTCCGAGAAAACTAAGGCAGCGGCCAAACAAATGCAGGACAGTGACCCTTTAAGGGGAAATTTGTATCTCGCGGTGGGGAGTTTTTTGGAGGGAACCTACGTTTTTCAAACCGAAGGAGCAGTATCGGCTATCCCCAGATTACAACAGGTGTTTCAGTATTTGGAAACCGCAGAAAAGGTTAATCCTACGGATCCGGAATTGAACCTGTTAAAGGGTTATATGGATTTGATTTTAGCGGTTAATTTGCCCTTTTCTAGTCCTCAAGAGGCAATTCAACGGCTAGAAACCTATGGGAGTCCTGATTACTTGGTCGATCGAGGTATCGCTCTAGCTTACCGGGATTTAAAGCAGTATGATCAGGCTTTGCAGTTTATCGATAACGCTCTGAAAGCGACCCCCGATAATCCAGAATTAATGTATCTGAAGGGTCAAATCCTGAGAATTCAAGGCAATACGGATAAAAATACTGGCTCTTTGAAACTGGCATTAGATTACTTTAATAATGCCCTGAAAAAACAGGAACAACTCCCCGAATCGGTCAAAAAACAGTTAAATCGCGAACACCGTAAGGTACAGGAGGAGATTAAATCCCTAGAAAACACCGCTAATCGTTGAAAAAAGCCTATTATCAGTTATCAGCTTCTGAAGGCAAGAGGCAAGAGGCAAGAGGCAAGGGGCAAATTTTGCCAAAACAGAAAATCCCCTCTTATGTTATATAAAGTAAAGGATTATTAAGCTTCGCGGAAGTTTATTAATTAAAGTTAAAAATATATTGACAAAAAAATTGGCTTGTGGTATAGAGCAGAATTTGGCTAAACCTCCTAGCTGATTTATTGTCAAGGGTTCACCTAAGTGTAATTGGAGATTTCATGACGGCAACGACGGATAAATTGCATGGGGAGTTGATCACCTCGATCGAGCCAGACTTTAAACTGAAAGATATTATTAAAAGCATTCCCAAAGAATATTTCCAGAAAGACCCAGTTAAAGCTTGGTTTGGTGTGATTACGAATATTTTGGCGGTCATTGCGGGTTATGCAATGCTAGTTTATTCTCCCTGGTATTTACTGCCTTTAGCTTGGATTTTCACTGGTACAGCTTTAACGGGATTCTTTGTGATCGCCCATGATTGCGGTCATCGGTCTTTTTCTAATCGACCCTGGGTTAATGATCTTGTCGGTCATATTTTCCTCTTACCGCTTATCTATCCCTTCCACTGTTGGCGTTTCCTCCATGATCGCCATCATGCTAAAACTAACATGGTAACGATAGATAATGCTTGGGATCCTTGGGAATTAGAAGCTTTTAACTCGGCCAATCCCCTAGTGCGTCTCTTTTATCGCGGCATTCGCGGACGTTTCTGGTGGCTCGGTTCGATCGCCCACTGGGCTATTCTACACTTCAACATCGAACAATTCAAAGAGAACGAACGGGAAAAAGCGCGCTTTTCGATGATTGTCGTCCTAGTTTTTGCCGCTATTTTTTTCCCAACCCTAATTTTCTACACTGGTGTTTGGGGATTGGTTAAATTTTGGGTGGTGCCTTGGTTTGTCTATCATTTTTGGATGAGTACCTTTACCCTTGTCCATCACACAGACCCCGATATTCAATTTTCCTATCCCGAAGAGTGGAATCAAGCTTTAGCGCAACTAGAAGGAACAGTTCACTGTAGCTATCCCCGTTGGGTAGAAATTCTCTGTCACGATATTAATGTCCATATCCCCCATCATATCTCGACGGCGATTCCTTCCTATAACCTCCGCAAAGTTCACGCTAGTCTCAAAGAAAATTGGGGTAGTCACCTAAAAGAAACTGAGTTTTCTTGGCCATTAATGAAACGAATTGTTGATTATTGCCATATTTTCGACTCCGAAACCGCATACAAAACCTTTAAGGAAAGTCGCGGTTAAATCAGTTATCAGTTATCAGTTATCAGTGGGTAAGTTATCAGTGATCAGATTTGAGTTTTAAGTGACAGTATTAAATCGAAGTTTTCTACTGTCTTTTCACTGATTACTGATTACTGTTTACTGAAAAAAGATTACCAGGAACCGCGTTTACCATTGGGCATCACTGTTAACCAATTGGTTTTTGCTAGGGCGATTTGTTCTCGATTTACTTGGGCATCAGAGAGATTGGCACCGCAAAGATTAGCGTTTTTAAGATTAGCGTGGCGAAGATTGGCTCCAGTGAGATTCGCCCCGCGCAAATCGGACTCTTCCAGGTCTGCATAACCGAGATAGGCATTATTTAAATTGGTATTTTTGAGAATCGCTTGACTGAGATTAGCCCGGCCCAAATCAGCATTGGACAGATCCGCCCCTTGTAAATTAGTTCCTGTTAATTTGCATTGAAAGAAATTTACCCGCAAAAGTTGTACTTTAGACAGATTGAGATTCGATAATTCCTCCTGGGCGAAATTGCGCCGGCCGTTATTGTAAGCATCGAGAATCGCTTTTTCATCTAAGCGGCGTTTTCTCTTCGGTGAGGTTATATCTGGGCTGCTGTGGTCTTTATTTTTAGATTGTATATTTGTATTGGTTGTTGAAAAGGCCATCTGCGCCCCCGGCAGATTATCTGGAGAGGCCTCTGGATTTTTATTTTTGGGGCGAAATTTAGAGTTGAGAGAGCCAGAAACGAAGGAAGTGGCTATTTGACCTGAATCTTGTGGTGGTTTCGGGGAAGTAACCATTGGAGCCGCGATTAAACTTTGGGCTAGACTATCGGCATAAGCGGTCATGTCTAAAGCATCCATTACCTCTTGGGCGGATTTGTAGCGATGACGGATGGAGACTTCCAGCATTGTTTTCAGGACTTTAGCAAACTGGGGACTCACCTTGACTAATTTTTCCCAGAGTAATTCACCTGTATTGACATCAACTTCGATAGTCTTAGGAGATCTGCCCGTGAGTAGATAGATACAGGTAACTCCCACGGCATAGATATCACTGGCATAGACTGGACGCATGGCCATCTGTTCGGGAGGGGCAAAACCTTGGGTACCCACGGCAAAATTAGTGAAAGCATTTTGAGAATTGACATTGGCAATAACAGTGTTAACTTGATTTTTGACAGCCCCAAAGTCAATCAGAACCAATTTTCGATCCGTTTGCCGAAGAATTAGGTTAGCGGGTTTGATATCCCGATGAATTACCTTTTGTTTGTGGATATATTTCAAAATCGGCAAAAGTTCACTTAAAAACTGTTTGACTCCCGCTTCGCTAAACGGGCCACGTTTTTTTACCTCTTGGTAGAGGTTATGACCTTTAACGTATTCCTGAACTAGATAAAACCGTTGATTATCTTCAAAATAGTCCAATAATCGGGGAACCTGCGGATGAACCCCCAGTTTTCCCAGGGTTTCCGCTTCTCGCTCAAAAAGTTCCTTGGACATCTGAAAAATATTAGCATCATCAGTGCAAGGTCGCAGTTGTTTGACCACACATAGGGGGGTACCTGGTAGGGATAAATCCGATGAGACAAAGGTTGCCCCAAACCCTCCTTTCCCTAAAATACCTAGAATTTGATAGCGGTTGTGCAGAAGCAGTTTTGAACCGCAACTCTCGCAGATTAACGCTGTTGGGGCGTTTTTCGGTTGAGGACAGTCGGGATTAAGGCAGTAGGTCATATAGAGTCACCAGTTGACCGATACTTTTTTGCTAAGACAGTTCAAAAATGCACCCTCAGAGATTCTCCTCAAGAGGAGGTATCTCCGAAAGTCCAAAACCAGAGGCCTGAAACATTCAAAGCGCCTGTAACGCTTTTTTGTGTCATTGCTTAGTTAACGCAGGAGCAACTTATCAAGATGGCGTTTGCTTGCTAACTGGGATTTTTACCTAAACTCTTTTAGCTTACCACAGATTTTAAAATTGGATACCTCTGTCAATTGTCAACTAATCTTAGCTTTTCTTGATAATTCAACACCCCTAATCACTTTTTCCCTTTCATCAAAGCGGCCCGGGCCTGTTCGCGGTCATCGAAATGGATTTTTTCCGTCCCCAAAATTTGATAATCTTCGTGACCTTTACCGGCAATAATTACTCCGTCTCCCGGTTGTGCTGCTTGAATAGCGGTGTCAATAGCCAAAGCGCGATCGCTAATTACCTGCACAGTAATTTCTGGGGGAATGCCAGCGATAATATCCTCAAGGATTCCTTCAGGAGACTCTGTGCGGGGATTATCCGAGGTAACTATGGCTAAATCTGCTAATTCTGCGGCTATTTTCCCCATTAACGGCCGTTTTGTCCGATCTCGATCGCCGCCACAACCAAAAACACAAATCATCCGACCAGAAATAAAGGGACGTGTTGCTTTTAAAACATTCTCTAAACTGTCAGGAGTATGGGCATAATCGACAATGACGCTGATATCTTGGTCAGGCGCGATGCTAACCCGTTCCATCCGCCCTGGTACTCCTGAAAACTGGGGAATTTGGGCGATTACTGTCTCTAAATCTACACCACATTCTAACACTGTCGCCACCGCCGCTAAGAGATTAGCCAGATTATATTGACCCACCAGAGGAGAAGCAAAGGCTATTTCTCCTTGGGGAGTCACCATCACCCCTTCCACTCCCGTGGGTTGATAGTGTAAATCTTTAGTATAAAAATCGGCATTAGCATCGGACACACTATAGGTTAAGACCTGTTGGGGAGACAGGGAGGCCGCTAAACGTTGACCATAGGCATCATCAAGGTTAATAATCGCCTTACCTTGCAGATAATCGGGACTAAATAATTTAGCTTTAGCGGCAAAATAATCCTCCATATCGAGGTGATAATCGAGATGGTCCCGGGTGAGATTAGTAAACACCGTCACGCGAAAAGTACAACCCTGTACCCGTCCCTGGGCCAGTGCATGGGAACTAACTTCCATGACGGCGATTTCATTGCTGGCGCTCACCGCTTTGGCTAAACTGGCTTGTAACTCGTTAGCGAAAGGAGTGGTATGATTGGCGGTTTCTTGGAATCCTTGCCAACGGGTGTAAAGAGTCCCGAATAACGCGGTGGGAATGTTTGCTTGGCTGAGAAAATATTCAATTAAATGGGTGGTGGTGGTTTTGCCGTTGGTTCCCGTCACACCGATTAATTTGAGGGTAAGGGCCGGATAATGATAAAATTTAGCAGCGATCGCAGCAGTGGCAGTAACTAAATCTGCCACAACGATTACGCAAGCATCCTCCGGGGGGGGAAATTTAGCAGCGGCTGCCGGGGAGATAAGCGCCGCTACAGCCCCGCTTTCCAAAGCAGAACGCCAAAATTCGCCGCCATCGACGCGAGTACCGGGTAAACCGATAAATAAATCTCCCGGTTGACAAGCATGGGAATTGGTGGAAATTCCTGTAATCTCGGTAATAGAAGCGATAGGAGAAGAAATCGGGGAAACCAGAGGGATAGTTTTTAAAAGTTCTTGTAGTTTCATAGTCAGGATTGAATCTAGGGATTGCTGCTTTTAGATTAGCCGATTATCAAAGAGGTTCCTAGTCCGAAATGGGAAGTGGGGGTGTAGAGTGTGGGGTGTAGGGTGTGGGGTGTGGGGTGTGGGGTGTGGGGTGTGGGGTGTGGGGTGTGGGGTGTGGGGTGTGGGGTGTGGGGTGTGGGGAGAATAAAGCTGCCTTTTGCCTTTTGCCTTTTGCCTTTTGCCTTTTGCCTTTTGCCTTTTGCCTTTTGCCTTTTGCCTTTTGCCTTTTGCCTTTTGCCTTTTGCCTTTTGCCTTTTGCCCTTTGCCTTTTGCCTTTTGCCTATTGCCTCCTGATATCTGCGATAAGCTAAAAAAAACAAGGCTATAGCTTGTCAACTATTGAAGATTTTCTGCTGACTATTTTCGGGATATTTATATGCAATTCGTCGATTTTCTGGCTCTCATTCATCCTGTCCTAGCGATAGTGGTCGTTTTCCCTATTATCGGCCTCGTAGTTAACTTTGCTTGGCAAACCCGTCAACGTCGCCTAGAAAGCAACGCGGGAAATAAAAGTAAAATTCCCCCAGTGGTCGGGCCAGAACATCTACGTTTAGGCCGCTGGTTAACGGGTACAGTGGTAGGGGTTAACCTGTTAGCATTAGCTTACTCGGTCGTTTACGGTTTTAATGGTTTTGTCGATAAACAAAAAGACGGAAAATTAGACTCCTTTCAGGTCATTTTTGTGATTTTGATGTTTTTTGTCACCATTGCTTCTTTGGTCTGTCTCTACCGTGCTAGACAAGCACTCTGGCGCGGAATTTTTGCCACCTTGACTGGCATCGGTTTAATTATTATCGGTTCTCAGGATGGGGTCTGGCGACTCTCGGACCAATGGTACTGGTCTCACTACTATATCGGCATGGCGGCATCATTACTGATGATTTTCTCTCTGGCCATTGTCGAAGATATCTATAAAGACCGTTCCCATCGTTGGCGCATTGCCCATACAATCCTCAATTGTATCGCTCTGGCTCTCTTTCTGGGACAAGCCATGACCGGTTCGAGGGATTTGCTGGAAATTCCCCTCAGTTGGCAAAAACCGGCAATTTATCGCTGTGATTTCACCAATAAAACCTGTCCTGAACCGAAATCCCAAACCCCCCTCATCAACCCGATAAGTTAAACTTTTTTAGGGACTGGGAGAGGGTGAAGGAGTTGGGAAAGTGGGTACACACTTAGATGGCTCCGTGGGGGTATCACCCTCCTCCGGTACGAGTTCCTCACACCAATTGGCAATCTTACCAAGTTGGGGCAAAGTGCTTAAGGGATTGGGTTTCAGGTTTTCGATTAAGTCAGTCCATTCTACTCCTTGTATCACAGCAACTGCGCCGCTATTTGAGGCACAGGTTGAAATTTTCCCCCACTTCTTACCCCAGGCGGCACCGACGAAGTCACCGTTACCGGTTTTACCGAGGGAATAGTCAGGAGCAAAGATAAACGCTTCTAGTCTTTGGTTTTGACCCACTCTCAGACAAATTTGCGGCGCGGTGGAAGCTAATTCATTATTGGCATAAATTTGTAGATTGCCCGGTTTACAAACCGTGGGTGGGCTAACACTGCTGCAGTCGTGTTCGATGACACCGTTAATATCACCTCTAACATAAAAAACCACCCGTTGCCCTGGAGTAATGGCAATCTTATCGTTACCACTCAAGTTGATATTATCAACGATATACTCGTACACCTGTACGCTTTGACCGTTAATCGTGCGATTAGTGGGTGTGTCTCCCTGTCTGGGAAAAGTTTTCTGAGCAGGCAAAAGAGGACTGGTAAGTTCTCCTAGGTTTGTAATACCGTTGGGAGGCTCCGGTAAATTGGGGAAAGGGACACCGACAAATTGCGCTTTGTAGGGGGTATTGGGTGCAGGTTCGGGGGGTTCGGGCTGTTGAATATTATTTTGGTTAATATGACATTCTAGGTTCGGTTGCAAACTTCCTGTCTCCTCGACAAATCCCGTCGCCACCGTGGTGTCGCTCATAACCACATCCCCCTGAAATTTAGCACCGCCAGAATAATTCGGATTGCTGACCGTAATCTGGCTAGTTTGACTGAGATCTTCTGTGGCTCCCTCCCTTATCCACAAAGTCGGGACCGTGGTGCGAGTGAATGCGAGGGGACGGGAAGGAAAAATAGGGATAGTTACTACCACGCGGTTACGCGAGGCGGCATTGTCGCCATCGATGTTATTTAGGTCTCCTGTTGGACTGAGGGAAAGTCCTTCGAGGGTGAGAACTCCCCAACCCAAACCGTCAGGGGGGGGATTGGTATCATCGAAATTGTATCCAACCACGCGATAATAACGATTATCATTCAACTGAAACCGAAACCATTCACCACTAGCCAAATCTCTTAATCCTGGATTTACTGCTCTTTGTTCTTCTGTGGGTGCGAGTATTTTGTAGGCAATTTCGTTATTACGATTGGTATTACCACAGGCGGTGGCAATGGCTAATTTTTTTAAATCTTTTTGTAAATCGGTACTGGGATTACCACTAGGTACTTCGGCGGTCTGCCAACAATCGCCGGAAGTACAATTACTATCAACCTTCGCCATAACTCGAATGCTATTAAGTAAATCCTGCACGCGAGCCAGCCCAGCTTCGGAACTTGTTAAACTATCAGCCCGGGCTTTTTGGGCAATTACTTTCGATTGGTTCCCTTGGACGCGCATCATCACAGTTATCCCTGTTCCCATCAGGATAAGTCCAATTAACAGGACAAGAGGCAAGGCAAACCCTTTTTCCCTATTAGCCATCAGGTGAAGGTATAAATGATTGTTCATGGGCCAGTCCATCTAAGAATGGTTACTTTTATTATAATACTGTCAAGTTTTGGTCAAGTGACAAATGTGATAATACAAGTATAGCACTGTGAGTAAAATCACAAACAAAAGCCAGTTGATACGATAATTAGCAATTAGTTTTTCGATAAGTAGGTAGGCGTTAAAAATTATCAGATGCCCCCCTTATCAAGGGGGGACTAAGGGGGGATCGGCACCCCCCTTATCAAGGGGGGCAGGGGGGATCGAACCTAAAATCTATTTTTAATTTAATTATAACCAGCTACTTAAGTATTTTCGACTTTTGAATAAACTAAAGGGCTGTTTTTCGATTCATAACTGCCCGCCAAATCAAGCCTATCCCCCGAAAAAAGCTGATAATTAACAACCAAAGGGATTGTAATTCTCCCGCCGTATTTTTCAGTGGCCAGCGCTGGGGACGACAGAATAGAAAAGTAATTAATTTTCTTTGCTCTGATAGGGTAAGTGGCTGGAATTTAAGAGTCGCTTGCCAGATTTTTCCTCGTTTTTCTAGATTGACTAGATGAGCAGATAAGCGCAAATCTTCGCCTAAAATATCTAGGAGTAATTTTTCTGAGTAGATGGGTTCCCCTAGGTGAATTTCTGCGCCTATTTCCGAAAGTTTTTTGAGATTGCCCTGTATAATTATATCCGATTCTGTGATCAAGTTAACGGGAGATTCCCGCGCTTGATATTGAGTTTCTAGGGTAAGGGGAGCTTCCAATAAAGCCACCAGAGCAGTCATGATAATAACCACGTTATATATAGCCAAAATCAAGCCAAAATTTATGGGACTTTCTTGATAATTGTGATGGTGTAAATTAAAGAAAATACTAATTAAAGTAATGGTGAAAAAAAACAGTAATGGGTAGGATAAGTGCCAATTATATTGATAATTTTGGCGAGCAATTCCCTTCGGTGTCACCTGAAATCCTTTGTCAAAGGGTTTCCAAAGAACATGGAGAACTGTTAGGGATGTTGGTACACAAATAATCATCGATAGTACCTCAGAAAAAACAATTGAGCGCGAGCGAAAATTTAACCAGTGATAAGTGGCTAACTGGATCATCATGTAGGGTAAAAATATATAGATTGTCTCATCAATGGTAATGTTCAAAGGTACGATATAACCAAAGGTATAAAGGAGAGGAATAAGCAGAGAAAATAAACGAGCTAAGGGAGAAAACCAAGATAAAAGTCCTTCTAAGTGTGCCAATCTTTGGGGTAGAGTTAATCCCGCAATTTTTAGGGGATTAGCTTTGATAAAAAAGGCCTGTAAAGTTCCCCTTGCCCAGCGCAATCTTTGCCGTAAATAAGCTGATAAACTTTCAGCAGATAAACCAGCACTGAGTTTTTCATTTAAGTAAATAACTTCATAACCTTTGGCAGAGATAGCAATCCCAGTAAAATAGTCTTCACTAATAGATTCTATATTAAAATATCCCACTTCCTCTAAGGCTTTTCTTCTGACAATAAAAGAAGTGCCAGCACAGACAGGACTACCCACCCCATCTTTAGCTGGTTGGATATGACGATAAAATAATTCTTCGTCGGGAGTAACGATATTTTCTAAACCTAAGTTATGGGCAATAGGATCGGCATTATAAAAGCTTTGGGGCGTTTGCACTAGGGCAATTTTGGGGTTTTGAAACCAGCCAACAGTTCTTTCTAGAAAGTTCTGACAAGGGATAAAATCTGCATCAAAAACTACCACTAATTCCCCTTGGGTTTGTCTGAGAGCATGGTTTAAATTACCTGCTTTAGCATTTTTTCTATCCTGACGAGTCAGATAATTACAATTTAATTTTTCTGCCAATTCATAAATTTCTGACCTCTGGGTATCATCGAGAATATAAATATTTTTATGGTGATAATTAAGGGCTTGACAACCGATAACAGTTCTTTTTAAAATGAACGCTGGCTCATTATAGGTGGGAATCAGAATATCTACCGTGGGCAAATACTGTTTATTGATCACTGCTTGGCTATAAAAATCAGCTTCTTTGCGTCTATCCTTCGTGGTTAAGACTAAAACTAACTGAATTATGCTAATACTTAAAACCATCATCTCAACGCCTAAAAGTAGTAAACTAAAAAAGCCATTGAGAGGAGTAGAAAGATTTAAGGTTTCCAGAATCCTCCAGAGTAGATAGCGCAGGGTGATAGCGAGAGTGATAGAAATAATGACTAATCTTGACCAAACTTGCGGACGCGGAGACAAGAAAATGATTAACTGCGTAGAAATTAGCAGGATAACCGTGGGTAATAATAATTGATAGCTATGAGCAACCGTGGGAACTTTGATCCAAGCAAAGGGGTTAAAAAAATCTTCTACTAAGCCAAGTAGTAATCGATAAATATTGTGTTCTGGCCAACATAATGATAAGCTGACCACCATTAACCCGCCGATCACTGCTAACATAATTAAGATAACTGATATTATCGCTAAAATCGGCTTGAATACGGAGGAATACACTGGTTTTTGAGGGAATGGAAAAATCGATTCTTGGTTAGACATGAATCCTCTTCTGATCAAATAAATCTAACTACATTTTACAATTCTTAACAAAAACTAGGACATTTTTGGCAATGACAGGAGCGCTCTCCACCAAAATGCTAAATTTTGTATCAAACCCAAGATGAAACTAGCCAGAAAAAGTCTAGAAATAGTATACTCTGGTTAACCGTGAGGAAAAATTAATCTATGATAGCCGTCAAAATCGCCGTTGTTAGCGCTCTCGTTTTAGTTGTGGTCAAATTCGTCGCCTCTGTTCTAGGCAAAGGCAATATACCCCTACTTAATCAGGCTGTCACCGTGATTTTAAGCCTTTTTATCGGTTTTGAGTTGATTCAACTAGGACAAGCGGTGATTGAAAAGATTAATTAAGGGCTAAACGGGCCAGATAGAAGCTAGTAATAGTTTTAGCATCGATCGATTCTCCCCGAGCGATCGCCGATTCCATTTCCTCAAAACTCATAAAAACCACTTCGATATCTTCATCGGCATCTTGAGCGGGGGGCAAGCTTAATTTTTCCAGATCCCGGGCCAGAAAAGCATAGATATATTCATCGGAATAACCCGGTGCCAGGGCAAATTTACCTAAAGATTGCCAATTATGCGCCCGATAGCCCGCTTCTTCCTCTAATTCTCGTTTTACCGTTGTAGCGGGGTCTTCTCCTTCATCAATCGTCCCGGCGGGAAATTCCAGAATTCGAGCTTGCAAACTAAATCGATACTGACGTACTAAAACTAATTGACCTTCCTTGGTGATTGGAACTGCTAAAGCACCCCCCGGATGACGGACACATTCCCATTCTCCCTCGACACCGTTAGGTAAACGCAGTTTCGAGACTTCAAATTGAAAGACGCGACCCTGATAAAAAAGACGTTGTTGGAGAAATTGAGGCGGTTCAGACATAGAAAATTTGCAACTAGGACTTTAAGAATTAATATCAACAAATGTCACCTTTGTCACCGGTGTTTCAGGTTATAATGGGAAATGCTGTCTTTACAGGTTAAATCTTTTTCGAGAAACCCCATGGCAAAAAAATCGATGGTAGAACGCGAGAAAAAACGCGCTCGTCTCAGACAAAAATACGAAGCTAAAAGAGCGGAACTAAAAGAACAATTCCGCACCGCCGAAGATTTTGAAGAAAAACTGGCAATTCACCAAAAATTACAGGAATTACCCCGCAATAGCGCTCCCAGTCGTCACCGCAACCGTTGTTTAACGACCGGCAGACCGAGAGGATACTATCGCGATTTTGGTTTATCCCGCAACGTTTTACGCGAATGGGCCCACCAAGGTCTTTTACCCGGTGTGGTCAAGTCTAGCTGGTAGTCAGAAACAATATCTAGGGAAAATACCGGGATAGAGGCGTTTTTTTTACGTCTCTATTGCTGTTTTTAGGTAGGGTTTGCGGCAAAAAGTACGGGCGAAGCATTCGGATAGAAAATCTACGGTTTCACCGATAGGTTATTGCCCGAATGCTTCGCCCCTACAGGACGCGATCGCCGCTCAAGATGCCAGGTTTTGAAGCACGATTCTCTCAAAATCTTGCACCTGTTTCGCCAGAAAAGCCACAAAACCCTTACCTTGCCTACATTTCACATTTATTCAGCAAGCCCTAAACAAAAACTCTCGATCGAGCGATCGAGAGTTAACCATGAACAAAAAATTCACCTAGACTACAGTAGCAGCCTTACGGGCAGCGGCGGCCTCATCGGGATGAATACCGAGACGGGTGAGATTGAGACGACCTTTACTATCGATCTCGCGTACCTTGACTAACACCTCATCCCCCACGGCCACTTCATCTTCGACCTTACCGACGCGTCCCTCGGCCAATTGGGAAATATGGATCATTCCCTCTTTCCCCGGCAAAACTTCCACAAAAGCGCCGATTTGGATAATGCGAGTCACGCGACCGAGATAAACCTCACCCTCATTGAGTTTGCGGGTCATATTGTAGATCAGTCGTTTAGCTTTTTCGGCCTGTTCCCCATCGGTGGAGGAAATAGTGACAGTACCATCGTCATCGATATCGATTTTCGTGCCGGTCTGTTCAGTAATCCCTTTAACCGTCTTACCACCCGGCCCGATTACTAACCCGATCAGATCCGGATCGATCTTGATCGTCAATAACCGGGGTGCGTGGGGAGATAATTCTGTGCGGGGTTTTTCTAGGGTCGCTAACATCTTCTCGAGGATATGTTTGCGGGCCGGTAAAGCTTGTTCGATCGCCTTGGCCACCACTTCCATGGTTAAACCGGGGATTTTCATATCCATCTGGAGAGCGGTGATGCCGGAATCAGTGCCAGCCACCTTAAAGTCCATATCTCCCAGAAAATCCTCGATACCTTGGATATCGGTCAAAATCCGCACTTCTTCCCCTTCTTTAATTAAACCCATGGCCGCACCGCTAACGGGTTTTTTCAGGGGAACACCGGCATCCATCAGCGCCAGGGTAGAACCGCACACGGAACCCATGGAGGTGGAACCATTAGAAGAGAGGACTTCCGACACCACCCGCAGCACATAGGGAAATTCCTCCTGGGGGGGGAGGACAGGTACGATCGCCCTTTCCGCTAAAGCACCGTGACCGATTTCTCGACGGCCGGGAGAACGCATGGGACGGGTTTCACCGACGGAAAAGGGTGGGAAATTGTAGTGATGAAGATAGCGTTTTTCATCTTCGGGATGGAGATCGTCCCCTAAATCCTGAGCATCACCGGGGGTGCCAAGGGTGGCGATCGAAAGCACTTGGGTTAAACCGCGATTAAACAAACCGCTACCGTGAACCCGACGGGGTAAAACTCCTACCCGGCAAGAAATCGGCCGTACTTCGTCCAGTTTGCGACCATCAACCCGCACCCCATCCTCGATAATTTGGGCGCGCATCAGTTTTTTGGTCAGATCCTTGAAGAGATTACCGATTAACTTCGGCTCTTCCAGCGTTGGAGATTTTAAGGGATCTTCATCGGGGAGAGCGGTTATAGTTTCCTTGATCCGATTTTCGATCGCCTCTAATTTCTCATCCCGTTCGGTTTTGCTAAGGGTAAACTGGCAGAGAATCTGTTTAATTTCCTCTTTAGCTTGTTCTTTCAGGAAATTCTGCACGGTTTCGCTTACTGCCGGCGCTTCCCGGGTGACGAGGGGAATACCCAACTGATCGATCAATTCCCGTTGAGCGGTGATCAGGTCGCGCACTGCTTCATAACCAAAATCGATCGCCTCAATAATATCCCGTTCTGGTAACTGATTGGCTCCCGCTTCGATCATCACTACCCCTTCGGGACTACCGGCCACCACTAGATCCAATTCTCCGTTATGGATTTCCTTGTAGGTGGGATTGATGATAAATTCATCCCCCAGTAAACCGACGCGCACCGCTGCCATCGGTCCTTGGAAGGGAATACCTGCCAACAAAACCGCCACGGAGGCTCCAGTAACAGCCAAAACATCCGGGGGGACTTCCTCATCCATCGAGAGGGTCGTAGCGACTACTTGGATATCATCCCGCATCCAATTGGGGAATAGGGGACGCAGGGGGCGATCGATCAAACGACCGGTCAGAATTGCTTTTTCCGGGGGACGACCTTCACGACGCAAAAATCCTCCCGGGATGCGCCCTGCGGCGTATAATCTTTCTTCGTAATCAACGGTTAAGGGCAGGAAATCTACTCCTTCTCTGGCTTTGGCTGTGGTTGCTGTCACTAAAACCGCCGTTTCTCCCGATTGGATCAGAACACTACCGCCAGCTTGGGGGGCTAAAAGCCCTATTTTTAGTCGAATATCCCTGCCATCAAAGGATATTGACTTGTCAAACTCTTCCATGTAAAGCTATATTCCTTTCTTTCACTTTTCTCTGTGCTGTCGCCATCCTAGCATTTTTTGTCCCCCTTTCCGACAGGTTTAGTATTCAGTGATCAGTTATCAGTGATCAGTTATCAGTGATCAGTTATCAGCTTTTTTCTCCCTGCTTCCATCTCCGATCTCCCCACTTCCCCAATTTCCCACACCCCACACCCCACACCCCACTACACCCCACTTCCCCAATTTCCCACACCCCACACCCCACACCCCACACCCCAATTCCCTGCTTTTAAACAGGATTTAACATGACTTGCTCAAACCAGCCAAAAAATGATAGCTTCAGATATAGGAATAATCTGGTTAAGAAAAAAATGTCTTCCCTTGCCGCTTGCTGGCCCAAAAATATTTCTAAGTATTAGCAAAACTGACTTACTGTCAGCAGTTGAGCGGGATTTTTCCTAGCTCGAAGAACTCCAGACAAAGAAAATTAAGACAATTAAAAGGATTGCGTCTCTATTATCTCTCAGACGCTTTTAATCCAGAGAATTTGCGGGTTATCTTCCAATTAACCCTGTTTAACCCTATTTATTATCGATCATGGCTGAAAGTTATTTACTAGATAAACTGCAATCTGTAGAACAGACCTACAAAGAATTAACCCGTCGTCTAGCGGATCCCGATGTCACCAGTAATCCGGGTGAATTGCATCGTCTGGCCAAATCCCGCGCTTCCCTAGAGGAAACGGTCAACACCTACGAAATTTGGCAAAAAAGTCAAGAGGATTTAATCGGTGCGAAACAAATCTTCAAAGAATCCGCCAGCGATCCCGAACTACGGGAAATCGCCGCCCTAGAAGTGGCAGAATTAGAGGCAAAAATCGCCTCTTTGGAAGACCAATTAACCATTCTGCTGCTGCCCCGGGATCCCCTCGATGAAAAGAATATCATGCTGGAAATTCGCGCCGGGACTGGAGGTGATGAGGCCAGTATTTGGGCGGGGGATTTAGTGCGTTTGTACTCAAAATATGCCGAAACTCAAAACTGGAAAGTTAGCCTTTTGAGTGAATCTCCGGCGGATATGGGGGGATTTAAAGAGGCAATTTTAGAGATTAAAGGCGATAACGTCTATAGTAAGCTGAAATTTGAGGCGGGAGTCCATCGGGTGCAGCGGGTTCCTCTGACGGAAGCGAGTGGTCGTGTCCACACTTCCACCGCTACCGTGGCGATTATGCCGGAAGTGGACGATGTGGAAGTGCATATCGATCCCAAGGATATTGAGTTAACCACGGCTAGATCCGGGGGGGCAGGCGGTCAAAATGTCAATAAAGTGGAAACTGCGGTCGATTTAATCCATAAACCCACGGGAATCCGGGTTTTCTGCACCGAGGAGCGATCGCAATTGCAAAACCGGGAACGAGCTATGCAGATTCTCCGGGCGAAACTGTACGATATGAAGTTACAGGAACAACAGGAAGCGGTCAGTTCCATGCGACGCTCTCAGGTGGGAACCGGTTCGCGTTCGGAAAAAATTCGCACCTATAACTATAAGGATAATCGTCTCACCGATCATCGCTTAAATCAGAATTTTTCCCTCGATCGCATTTTAGACGGCGCCATCGAAGAGGTGATCCAATCTTGTATCGCCAAGGATCAACAGGGAAAACTGGCAGAATTAGCCGCTGCCCAAGAGACAGCTTAATCAGTGATCAGTGATCAGTTACCAGTGATCAGATTTTATTTTTCAGTGAATAGTATTGAGTGGCAAGTTCAGAGCTTTCTGTTCACTGATTACTGATTACTGGTTACTGTTTACTGTTCACAACAAAAAGCTCCCCACTCCCTGCACTTTCCCCACTGGTGGGGGTGAGTGCGGGTGGGGACTGATGCCGGTTAGTTCAACTCACGACTAATTCTAAGCTTCCACTAAACGAAAAGCCGCACCCAAACCGACAGCGATCTCATCGGGAGAAATTTTCCCATCATGGTTAATATCGATCGCATCAAATACCGCATCGGTTCCCGCCCATTCTTCCCGGGTGATGAAACCATCGCCATCATGGTCATAGACTCGGAAAATATCTTCGGCGGCGTGTTCTAGGGTTGACTGACCTTCCAACTGGGTTAAACGTTGAATCAGCAATTGTTCCAATAATTCTAAAGCTTTGGTAAAACCTTGAATACCTTCCGCTAGTTTTTCGGAAGCCATGGCATCTTCGGCGTGCATTTTCTCAAAAGTCGCTTGATCCATGGCAATTTTGACAATATCAAGGGTTGCGGCCTGATCTGGATCGAGCTTACGGGGTAAATCGGCTTCTGTCTCCTGCAATTGCTCGAGAAGTTTCGGAGAAATGGTTAAAAGATCACAACCAGCTAACTCGCAAATTTCGCCGATATTGCGGAAACTTGCCCCCATAACTTCGGTTTTATAACCAAACTTTTTATAGTAGTTATAGATCTGGGTAACGGATTGGACTCCGGGATCTTCAGCGCCAACGTAGTCTTTACCGGTTTCTTTTTTATACCAATCGAGAATCCGACCGACAAAGGGAGAAATTAAGGTGACTCCCGCCTCCGCACAGGCGATCGCCTGATGAAAACCGAATAATAGAGTTAAATTACAGTGAATTCCCTCTTTTTCGAGGACTTCTGCGGCTTTAATCCCTTCCCACGTCGAGGCAATTTTAATTAAGACTCTTTCTCTAGAGATACCCGCTTGTTCATACTGGGAAATGAGATAACGGGCCTTGTCGATGGTAGCTTGGGTATCGTAGGAAAGACGAGCATCTACTTCGGTCGAGACGCGGCCGGGGACGATTTGCAGGATTTGCAGACCAAAACCGATCGCTAGGCGATCAAAAGCTAATGTGGCCACATCTTCTGGGGTGGCCTGCTGCCCTAATTCTTTTCTGGCCGCTTGCAGGGTTTGATCGACAATCGGCCGATATGGGGGCATTTGGGCCGCAGCCGTGATCAGGGAGGGGTTAGTGGTGGTATCTTGGGGGGTAAAAGCTTCGATCGCTTGGATATCGCCGGTATCGGCAACAACCACTGTAAATTGGCGTAATTGTTCTAGTAGGGTTTTAGCCATAACTTCTCCAGATGCGTGTTAACGCAAGACTTTATCTGGATCTTAGCGATTCGATCGAGAGGCAGGGGAAAATTCCCGATTGATTTAATTCCCAAGCACAGACCTGGCCAAAGTAAGGATGAGCCGGGGAATCTTTTGGCGACTCCTTGCCCAAAGTCCTTTATTTGTGATAGTATTAGTGATTGTGTCGATTTAATAAAACGGAGTTTATGCCCAAGCTAAAAACGCGAAAGGCGGCGGCCAAACGATTTGAGGCCACGGGAAGCGGCAAAAAAATCAAACGTCGCAAAGCCTTCAAAAATCATCTACTCGATCATAAGAGTGCCGAACGCAAGCGCCGTCGTTTGTCCCAGATTACCCTAGTGGACGAGCGCGACGAGAAGGAAGTGCGCTTAATGTTGCCCTATTTGTAAATTTTCCAGAAAAATCGTCTAAAGGATTATCATGTCTAGAGTAAAACGGGGGAATGTCGCCCGCAAGCGACGCAAAAAAATTCTCAAATTAGCCAAGGGTTTTCGCGGTTCTCACTCTCGCTTATTCCGTACAGCTAACCAACAGGTAATGAAGGCGTTGCGGAATGCCTATAGAGACCGTCGCAAACGTAAACGCGATTTTCGTCGTCTTTGGATTACCCGCATTAACGCCGCTGCTCGTCAACAGGGCATCAGTTATAGCCAACTAACCGGACAATTAAAGAAAGCTAATATCCTCCTCAATCGGAAAATGTTGGCCCAATTAGCTGTCCTCGATCCCGTCGCTTTTGCTAAAGTGGTAGAAACAGCCAAAGGATAATTTAGCCCCGAGCATGACGGAAACTTGGCAAACGATTCAATTCCCCAGTTCAGAAAGTGCGATCGCTTTAGCGGGTCATCAAGAAGCTAACCTCAAATTGATAGCCAGGCAAACTGGGGCGAATTTAGTCCTCAGAGGCATGGAATTGCGGATTGCGGGGCAACCGACCCCCGTGGAGCGTGCCACAGCGATTGTACGCTCCTTAAGTATTTTATGGCAAGAGGCCAAGTTAATCGCCGAAGCCGATATTATGACCGCTATCCATGCCCTCGATACGGGGCGTTCTAGCGAGTATAAAGAACTACAGCAGGATATTCTCGCTCGTACCCGTCGCGGGGAGCTAATTCGGGCAAAAACCTTCCGTCAGCGTCAATATATCCAAGCGATTCAAAGTCACGATATCACCTTTTGTATTGGACCTGCCGGCACGGGGAAAACCTTTTTAGCCGCCGTTTTAGCCGTACAAGCTTTATTAGAAGATAAAGTAGAACGGATTATCCTCACCCGGCCGGCCGTGGAAGCGGGGGAAAAATTAGGCTTTCTCCCGGGGGATTTACAGCAAAAAGTCGATCCTTTTTTGCGTCCCCTCTACGATGCTTTATACGAATTTATCGAAGCGGCCAAAATTCCCGACCTGATGGAACGGGGTAAAATCGAAATCGCACCCTTAGCTTATATGCGGGGACGAACCCTAGCTAATGCTTTTGTGATCGTTGATGAGGCCCAAAATACCACCCCAGCACAGTTAAAAATGGTCTTAACTCGCTTGGGATTCGGTTCGCGCATGGTAGTAACTGGAGATGTCACCCAAACCGATTTACCGCAACAACAGGAATCGGGGTTAATTGCCGCTCAAAACATCCTAAAATCAGTAGAAGGGATTGCTTTTTGTTACCTATCCCGGGCCGATGTGGTGCGTCATCCCTTAGTACAAAAAATCGTCTCAGCCTACGAACAGCACGAAAAATAACAGATTGTTGAGATAGTCCCACATCTACCATTGGGTTAGAAGTCATTATTGAGGAGACAGAATTCAGGAGTCAGCTTTTTTCTCCCCTCTCCCCACTACCCCACCCCCTGCTCATAGACAGTCTTAACAAGTAATTTAGATACACCAACAGCGGCTCAGTTATTAGTATTCTCCCCCATCATTTTTTTTCTGGTCTAAAAGATGATTATAGATCACACTTTTGAGAGATTGCCAAAAAGGAACTAATAAAGTACTCAGAAGTACAAAAACAGTAATCATACTATAGGAAAACATCGCCATTTGTCGGAAAAAAAGAGGATTTTCCGCGAGCGTTTGCCAGTCCTCCAAAGAATTGAACCAAAAGGGAATTGAAGCCAAAGCTACTGACAGAATATAAGCTGGAATAATTAATAAACTGGCAATAAACATCACTCCCACAATTCTCCAAGCCGAGTTTTTAGTTAAATGCCAACCTCTCTTGATTGCTTGCCAACTGCCTAAATTATCTTCAATTACTAAGGGCAATTCGGCAATGTAAATCCGAGCAGATAACCAAAGGAAGAAAAAAGCAAGACAGAAAGAAGCCAGTAAAATAAGCAATACACCAAGGATGGGGATAAAACTGACTAGCACCAGAGACAGCGTTATCGGCAAGATTATTGCCGCTCCCAACAAACCGATCAAAACCTGCATCCACCACAAGCGCCACATTTTAGGCTTAACTTTTTTTTCCGCTTGTCCGGCAGTTTCTGGCTGATAAATGATGTCTTGAAAAGCTAATCGTGAGATAACCGCATTATTGAAAAGATACTTAGCAGCCGAGAAAATTTGTATCGGGAAAATAAATAAACGTAAACCGATATCGCTGCCTTGTTCGGGGGTAATTGTTTGATAAAGTAATTGACTGAGAATTAATTGCAAAACTAAGGGGAGAAGCGACCACAAACAGGCGCGGACAGCAAAGAATACATAAGTTTGGAAGCGATCACGATAAAGACGGAAGGCAGTATTAATCGTATTGCCAATATTCAAAGGCTCGATGGAATTGTTAGTCACGGCGGGACTCCTTACAGAACGCCACCACTATATTAGGTTAAGTAACTAATAACAGCTAAAAACTTCCAATTTAATCAATATTTCCAGCTAAGACAACAATTTTGCTAAAGTGGTAGAAATTGGCCAACGATTCAATTCCCCAGTGGAGAAAGTGCGATCGCATTGATGATCTTAACTCCCTTCGGATTCAGTTCGCGCATGGTAGTAACCAGAGATGTCACCCAAACCGATTTAACGCAACCACAGGAATCGGGGTTAATTGCCGCTCAAAACATCCTAAAATCAGTAGAAGGGATCGCTTTTTCTTACCTATCGCGGGCCGATGTGGTACGTCATCCCTTAGTACAAAAAATCGTCTCAGCCTACGAACAGCACGAAAAATAACAGATTATGGATATTAAAAATGGTTTCGTCGATGCGGTGGGTAATACTCCCCTAATTCGTCTCAATAGTTTTAGCGAGGAAACCGGCTGCGAGATTCTCGGTAAGGCCGAATTTCTTAACCCCGGTGGTTCGGTCAAGGATCGGGCCGCTTTATATATTATTCAAGAAGCGGAAAAAGCCGGTACTCTGCAACCGGGGGGAACCGTTGTCGAAGGAACCGCCGGCAATACTGGCATCGGTTTGGCCCATATCTGCAATGCTAAAGGTTATAAATGCCTGATTATCATTCCCGATACCCAATCCCAAGAGAAAATCGACCTATTGAGAACCCTTGGCGCGGAAGTGCGTACTGTTCCCGCCGTTCCCTACCGAGATGCCAATAATTACGTTAAATTATCGGGGAGATTGGCCGGCGAGATGGAAAATGCTATCTGGGCTAATCAATTCGATAATCTCGCTAATCGTCGCGCTCACTACGAAACCACTGGCCGGGAAATCTGGGAACAAACCGACGGTAAAATTGATGCTTGGGTGGCTGCCACGGGAACCGGGGGAACCTACGCGGGGGTGGCGATGTTTTTAAAAGACCAAAATCCCCAGGTGCGTTGTGTGGTGGCCGATCCGATGGGTAGCGGTTTATATAGTTATGTGAAAACCGGGACAATTACCCTGGAAGGTAGTTCAATTACGGAAGGGATTGGTAATAGTCGTATTACCGCTAATATGGAAGGCGCACCCATAGATGATGCCATTCAAATTGATGATCCCACTGCCATTAAAGTTGTTTATCAACTATTACAAAAAGATGGTTTATTTATGGGGGGTTCTGTGGGTATTAATGTTGGTGCTGCGGTGGCTTTAGCTAAACAAATGGGGCCAGGCCACACCATCGTTACTGTTCTTTGTGATGGTGGGGCCCGTTATCAATCTCGTTTATATAATCCTCAATGGTTGGCTGAGAAAGGATTGGCTTAATCAGGAATTATCGGCTCATAAATTAGTGGAGATAATGGGAGGGGGAGGGCAACAATGAGGGAAGGCAGCAAGGGAAAATGAGGCACGATTTTGGGCAAGCAATTAAGACAAGATAGATAACAATACTGATAACTATCATTATTAGGAGAATCATTAGATGTCAGTTACTATTGAACAGGATCTCAAAGAAATTTTAGGTTCAATTAATCAGAAGTTGGATAATCTACAAAAAGATGTTATGGATATTAAAATAGTACAGGCGAGATTAGAGGAAAAATTCGATAGTTTAGAAAAAGATATTGAAGGAGTAAAAGAAGATACAAAAGAATTAAAAGGCTCTCAGAAAGCCCAGATTTGGACGTTAATCGGCATCTTGGGAACAGCTTTAATAGGAACAGTGATTCGCTATATTATTCTCCCTTTTACTCAATCATAATTAAGATAATGAATTTTGAACCGCCTTGTGCAACAGTGATTCCTCAAATTGCAGAAAATCCCTGTACGGGCGAAGCATTTGGGCATAACCTATCGCTGAAATCCTAGATTTTTTATCCGAATGCTTCGCCCCTACCTATCAATTCCCCATCTACCACGCTATGAATGAACAACGCACCCAATACCGTCTAAACTATGATTTTTTTTGATTGTTTGATTGACTATTATTTTTTTCGGCTATCGTCCCTGTGATAGAATTCTGATAATCTCCCCATTCAATCCCCTACCCCGACCAATGCTTGGGCTATGCTAGAATGGTGATAAAAACATAGAATCCTATGTAGTTTAATTAGTTGAAACTGAATCGAAGAAAGTTATGTTAACAGAGATCAATATTGGCACTTTCATAAAAAGCGATCCCAAAATTCATGGAGGTTGTCCTATTATCGCGGGAACTGCTGTTACTGTACGAAGAATAGTGATCTGGTATAAGTTAGGATATAGTCCTGAAGAAATTGCCGATGAAATCCCTCATCTTTCTTTGGCACAAGTTTATGCCGCTCTAACTTACTATCATACTAACAAAGAAACAATAGAAGCAGAAATTATAGCCGAAGCCGCCGAAGCAGATCGCATTGAAGCATTACAATAATAGTTTTGCCCAAATTTTTATTAAGGACGGGATGATCTTAAAAATATGCAATATCAAGTCAATCTCAAGCAATCAGAAGAGGGATATGCTGTTTGGTGTCCTAGTTTACCTGGCTGTGCTTCTCAAGGGATAACTAAAGAAGAAGCACTCAATAATATTCAAGATGCAATTCAGTCTTATTTAGAAGTTGCTGCGGAGTTGAATCAAGGGATCGAATCTTATTATGTAGAAGTTGAATTAAATCATGCCTAGTCTTGCTGTAATTAATCATCAACGAGCAATTAAAGCCTTTGAAAAAGCAGGATTTCAGATTGTTATACAGGGGAAACATATTACCATGACTGATGGAGAAAATATTCTCACTATTCCAAGGGCTAATCCAATCAATGCTTATACAATGGGAACAATTATTAAAGGTTCTGGATTAACTATTGAAGAATTTAAAAAACTTTTATAAAACAATCTCAACCTATGAACGAACAACGCACCTAATTCTGTCTAAATTATGATTTTTTTGATTGTTTGATTGACTAGGATTTTTTCGGTTATTATCCCTGTGATACAATTTTGATAATCTCCCCATTAAATCCCTGTAGGGGCGAAGCATTCGGATAGAAAATCTAGGGTTTCAGCGATAAGTTATTGCCCGAATGCTTCGCCCCTACCCCCGAACAATAACCTATCGCTAAAGATAACTGAATTAACCGCCACCATCCGCCACGCCATGAATGAACCCAAAAAACATCGACAATCTATTCGTTTAAAAGGCTATGATTATAGGCTTAATGGAGCTTATTATATAACAATTTGTTCTTATCAGAAGCAGTATCTATTTGGTGAAATTGTTGAAGGAAATATGGAGCGAAATTTACTTGGTGATACTGTTGAAGCAGTATGGTATAGACTGCCTCTACATTTTAATTTTATTGAACTAGATACTTTTATTGTCATGCCCAATCATATTCATGGAATTATAGTAATACAAAATCAAGCTCTGGAAAAGGCTGCACACGATTCGCAATATCCTCACGGTACAATGCCGGAATCTTTGGGGGCTATTGTGCAGAATTTTAAATCAATTTCTACTCGTAAAATCAATTTTTTATGTGGCGATCGCCTGAAAATTTGGCAGCGCAATTATTATGAACATATCATTCGCAATGAAAATTCTTATCAAAAAATCCGGCAATACATTCTTGATAATCCGCGAAATTGGGAACAAGACGAGAACAATCTGAATAAATTCAAACCAATGTAGGGGCAAATAACCTGTGGGGACAAATAACCTGCGGGGACGAATAACCTGTAGGGGCGAAGCATTCGGGCAATAACATATCGCTGAAACCATAAATTTCTTATCCGAATGCTTCGCCCCTACCCTGGGCAATAAACTAATAACCTTCGCCTATTATCCCTGTGATACAATTTTGATAATTTCCTCATTAAATCCCTGTACGGGCGAAGCATTCGTGCATAATCTATCACTGAAACCCTAGATTTTATATCCGAATGCTTCGCCCCTACCCCAGACAATAACCTTAGCCTATTATCCCTGTGATAAAATTACGATAATCTCCCCATTAAATCCCTGTACGGGCGAAGCATTCGTGCATAATCTATCACTGAAACCCTAAATTTTTTATCCGAATGCTTCGCCCCTACCCCAGACAATAACCTTAGCCTATCATCCCTGTGATAGAATTACGATAATCTCCCCATTCAATCCCTGTACGGGCGAAGCATTCGTGCATAATCTATCACTGAAACCCTAAATTTTCTATCCGAATGCTTCGCCCCTACCCATCAATTCCCCATCTGCCACGCCATGAATGAACAACGCACCCAAGCCTCCCTAAACCCGCAAGACTATCTCAATTTCTTGATGGAAACATTACAAAAAATCTCTGAAAATCCTAATCCTCAAGTTATTTATCCCTTCTGGGCGCAGAATCTTGATAAGTTAGATTATAATTTAGCGCAAATCCTAGACAGTTGGGCGAGAGAGACATTAACGAAAGTTAATTCAAAACAAGCTTATTCTATCGCTGCGGTTATTTTCTATTTCAGTGAATCAATCCAACAATTTCCCCTCGGTGACATCGCTGTCAACCAAGAAATTGCCATCACGGGTTATGAAATAGCCTTAACTATCTTCACTTTTGACGCATTTCCCCAGCAATGGGCAATGATACAGAATAATCTCGCTAGTGCTTACCTTGACAGAATCAGAGGGCAGAAAGCTGACAATTTAGAAATAGCGATCGCCGCTTGCCAGGAAGCCTTGAAAGTTTATACTTTTGACGCATTTCCCCAGCAATGGGCAAATACACAGAATAATCTGGCTATTGCTTACCTTTTCAGAATCAGAGGGGAGAGAGCCGAGAATTTAGAAAGGGCGATCACTGCTTGCCAGGAAGCCTTGAAAGTGTTAACTTTTGAGGCATTTCCCCAAGATTGGGCAATGACACAGAATGATCTCGCTGCTGCTTACGTTGATAGAATCAGAGGGGAGAGAGCCGAGAATTTAGAAAGGGCGATCACTGCTTGCCAGGAAGCCTTGAAAGTGTTAACTTTTGAGGCATTTCCCCAAAATTGGGCAATGACACAGAATAATCTCGCTGCTGCTTACGGTAATAGAATCAGAGGGGAGAAAGCTAAGAATTTAGAAAGGGCAATCGTCGCTTTAAATGAAGCCTTGAAAGTGAGGACTTTTGACGCATTTCCCCAAGATTGGGCAATGATACAGAATAATCTCGCTAGTGCTTACCTTGACAGAATCAGAGGGCAGAAAGCTGACAATTTAGAAATAGCGATCGCCGCTTACAATGAAGCTTTGAAAGTGAGAACTTTTGAGGCATTTCCCCAAGATTGGGCAATGACACAGAATAATCTCGCTAATGCTTACCTTGACAGAATCAAAGGGGATAAAGCTGAGAATTTAGAAAAGGCGATCGCCGCTTACCAAGAAGCTTTGAAAGTGAGAACTTTTGACGCTTTTCCCCAAAATTGGGCAAATACACAGAATAATCTCGCATTAGCTTACAGTGACAGAATCAGAGGGGATAAAGCTGACAATTTAGAAATGGCGATCACATCCTATCAGAATGCTTTAACAATCCGCACAAAAGAAGCTGATCCCCTTAATTGTTTACAAACCGCTCGTAATTTAGCTATTCTTCACTACAGCGAAGAGCAATGGCAACCTGCCACAGAAGCCTATAATACTGCCATTGAAGCGGTAGAAAATGCCCGCTTAGAAGCATTAAACCCCCAAAGTCGCCAAGAGGTTTTATCTAATGCTATTGGTGTTTTTCATCGCATTGTACAGGCGCATCTTAACCTCAATCAGCCTGAGAAGGCATTAGAATATATCGAACGCAGTAAAGGGCGTAATCTGGTGGAATTAATCACCCAGAAAAATCTACAACCCGAAGGCGTTAGTCAAGAAATTATCGCCCAATTAAATGAATTAAAACAACGAGTTTTTAATGAACAAATTCGCTTACACCATCAAAGCATTAACCAGAAGCTAATGCGTAGTGATAACCTAACTCCCTACGTTCAAGATCAAAGTTATTTGAAAGAATATCAACAAGACTTAGATAATTTTATTGCAAGAGAAATTAAAGATCCTCTCTTTAGCCTCACTCAAAAAGTTGAGCCGATCCCATTTACAGAAATTCAGGAATTAACTGATGCTGAAACTTGTCTCCTGCAATGGTACATTACAGGGGAGAAAATACTCGCTTTTGTCGTGTCTGCTGAGGGAGAGGTTAAAGTTTGGCAATCTTCCGAAGATGATAAAAATCAATTATTTGATACAATCAACAATTATCGACAGCTTTACTACTCCGAAAATCGCAAGCAAGAATGGAGAAATCAACTGTCTAACCTCCTACAGACTTTTGCTGATATTCTGCATATTAATGATATTCTTGCCCTGATTCCCGATACTTGTCAACGCTTAATTATTATCCCCCATTGGTTTCTGCATATCTTACCCTTACACGCCTTACCTGTTGATCCCCCCCAACTCTCCTTAAAAAGGGGGGAGTCGGCAACGGGGGGATCAGAATTACAAGATTTATTTCCGAAGGGTGTACAATATGCCCCCAGTTGTCAAATCTTGCAAAAAATCACCCAAACTTTTCACCATTCCGACTTTAATAAACTTTTCGCAATTCAAAACCCCACCAAAGACTTATTTTACACCGATTTAGAAGTTAATATCCTCTCAACTTTCTTTACTGAACCTCAAGTTATCGCCCAAGATAACGCCACTAAAAACGCTGTTCTTCCCCATCTCAAATCCTCAGATAACCACTGCTATCACTTCTCCTGTCATGGAAGCTTTAACCCCGATAATGGCTCTTCTGGTTTTCGTGTGTTAATTTTTGTTATGAATTAAAGCAAGCAAACAGCTTAAGTCGAAGATGTTGAAAATTGGTAAATCCATAACTCATTCTTTTAATAAGCTTTATTTTGGTATTCATTCCCTCAATT
>NZ_JADBUB010000034.1:0-92834 GCF_020245865.1 Microcystis sp. M169S2 | reverse complement strand
TGGAGGGATCAGGGGTAAAATTCAGGTACTTTTTCCCTGAAAATTAGGTAACTGACTACCTCAAAATCGGTAAAACCCTACACCCCACACCCCACACCCCACACCCTGCCCCCACCAACAAACTTTTTCAGCAGACCCTACCTATTCCTCGATAAGTTGCATGGGTGCGGTGCGGGGATCGATGATTTTCTGACCTAAACCCGAAAATTTGACCGCTAGATTCATTTTTTTGCCCGTACCGAGGATATGGGTCACTTCTCCTTCTCCAAAAGTAGAGTGTAACACTCGATCGCCTACCTGCCATTTTCTTTGATCGGAGACAGCTTTTTCCATAGGAACCACTTTTGGGGTCTTTTTCGGTTTCAGGTTGCTTGTGAGCAATTCTGGGGGCAATTCCTGCAAAAATTGGGAAGCTACCTTCATCTCTTTATTCCCCCAGACATATCTTTCTTTTGCGTAGGTTAAAAATAATTGTTCCTTGGCCCGAGTCACTCCCACATAACACAAACGGCGTTCTTCCTCAAGAGCAATGGGATCGTTTAAGCTACGATTATGGGGAAAAATGCCCTGTTCTAAACCGACTAAAAAGACGATAGGAAACTCTAAACCTTTGGCGGAATGAAGGGTCATTAACGAGACTTTTTCTTGACCTTCCTGAAGATTATCTAAATCCGAGGCTAAACTAGCACTAGCGAGAAATTCCCGTAGATTAGTTTCCTCGTTTTCCTCTTGGAATTGTACCACGGCGGTATAAAGTTCTTGGATATTTTCGATCCGGGTATCAGCTTCCTCAGTTCCCTGCTGTTTTAATTCATCAATATATCCCGAATTTTCCATGATTTGGTCTAGGATTTCACTAGCGGATAAATCGGTGATTTTTTCTTGCAGGTTTTGGATAATTTTAGCTAACTTATTGATGCTTTTAGTCGCACGACCGGCGAGAGTATTAACGGAAGTTTCATCGCTGATAATTTCCCATAAAGGTACTCCTAATTCTTGGGCAGCTTTGAGCAAATTATCGATTGTGGTTTTACCGATACCGCGCCGGGGAGTGTTAATAATTCTCAGTAAACTAACGGTATCGGCAGGATTGGCAATCACTCGTAAATAAGCGATCGCATCTTTAATCTCCTGTCGATCATAAAATTTAAATCCCCCGACAATATTATAGGGGATATTGTTGCGAATTAACCCATCTTCAAAGGGACGAGATTGGGCGTTAATTCGGTAGAGAATGGCAAAACTACCCCAATTTAATTCGGGGTTTTCTTGGGTAAATTCTCGAATTTTATCGATAACAAAAGCTGCTTCTTCCTGTTCATCTCTGGCTTTAAAAACATAGATACTATCGCCCCCTTCTCTGGTGGGAACAAGGACTTTATCGATTCTTTGACTATTCTTTTCAATTAACTTATTGGCTGCTTGCAGAATATTCTCCCGTGAACGATAGTTTTCCTGTAGTTTCACCATCGTGCGAGTATCATCATCGGGTAAACCATCACCAAAGTCCGCTTGAAAATTGAGCAGAATAGTAAAATCGGCCATCCGAAAACTATAGATAGATTGGTCGGCATCACCCACCACAAAAATTGATCGATCCGTCCAATTCCACTCACTTTTTTTCGTTTCACCATTGGTGGACAAAAGCCTAATTAACTCGTACTGAATCCGGTTAGTGTCTTGGTATTCATCGACTAAAATATGCTTAAATTGCGTGTGCCAATAGCCGAGAATAGACTCATTTTGCTGAAAAAGACGGACTGGAACCAGTATCAAATCATCAAAATCTAGGGCATTATTTTGCGCCAATTGCATCTGATAAGCCTGATAAACCTCAGAAATAACCTTTCCCCGAAAATGAGGGTTTTCTCTGGCGTAATCCGTGGGGGTTAAACCTAAATTTTTGGCATTACTAATCGCATAACGCAGATTGCGAGCATCAAATTTTTTATCGTCTAAATTCATCTGTTTAGTGACGATATTTTTCACTAAACTCTGGGCATCAGATTCGTCCATAATCGAGAAATTTCTTTGCCAACTATGACCATATTCATCCTGATATTTATTAATGTCATAGCGCAAAATTCGACCGCAAAGACTGTGAAAAGTCCCGATCCAGAGTTTTTTAGTATAATTCCGATAAACTTGAGAAAAGAGTTTTTTCTGTTCGTATTCTTCCAAAAGTTCTAATCTTTGACCGTATTTTTCCTGTGCCTTCTGTTGAGCAAAAGTTTTTTCAATTCTAGTTTTCATTTCCCGGGCCGCCTTATTGGTAAAAGTGACCGCGAGAATATTTTCCGGATCGACCCCGTGATGACGGATCAAATGGGCGATACGATAGGTTAAAGCGCTGGTTTTTCCCGATCCTGCTCCAGCAACCACCAACAAAGGGCCGCAAAAATGCTCCACAGCGATGCGCTGGGAAGGATTGAGTTGTTCTAAATAATCGGCTGTGACTGTCATAATCTTTGCATATAGCTCTGCGACCTCTATTACTCAGGCTACATCATCGAGACGGGGATCAGGCATTAGTCAACCCCTTAAAGAAATAAAAATTTTTTTGGCTAGTTTGTTTCAAGTCGTTCAAGATTCTAAGTTGTCCTCTACAATGGAATTAGCGGAGACGAAAGTTTCCGTTCACTCCTCACACCACACTCCGTCCGGACAATGTTCGGGCGGTTTCTTATTGAAAATACTAGATCTCTGCAAATTCCCTGTTACACTGTATGATCAAAGATTTCCGAGAATCTTTTCATGTTCAAATGTACTACTATGTGAGGGACATCACTTGTCTAAACGTTATTTGTTCACCTCGGAATCGGTTACAGAGGGACATCCCGATAAAATTTGTGACCAGATTTCCGATACCATTCTCGATGCTCTGTTATCCCAAGATGACCACAGTCGTGTAGCGGCTGAAGTGGTTGTCAATACAGGTTTAGTCTTGATTACTGGTGAAATCACCTCGAAAGCGCAGGTTCATTTCGTCAATTTAGTTCGCAGTAAAATCGCTGAAATCGGTTATATCAACGCAGATAACGGCTTTTCCTCGAATAGTTGCACCGTTTTAGTCGCTTTAGACGAACAATCTCCCGATATTTCCCAGGGTGTCACGGCTGCTCAGGAAAATCGCGAACTTCTCAGCAATGATGAACTCGATAAAATTGGTGCGGGAGACCAGGGTATTGTCTTCGGTTTCGCTTGCAATGAAACCCCCGAATTTATGCCCTTACCGATTAGTTTAGCCCACCGCATCGCTCGCCGTCTAGCGGCAGTCAGAAAAACGGGTGAACTGTCCTACCTGCGTCCCGACGGTAAAACGCAAGTATCGGTCATTTATGAAGATGGTCGTCCCGTGGGTATCGATACTATCCTTGTTTCTACCCAACACGATGCTACTATCGGCGATATCACCGATAATGATCTCGTCCAACAAAAGATTAAAAGTGATCTCTGGAAAGCGGTAGTAGAGCCTGTTTTCAGCGATTTAGAGATTAAACCCGATGCCAATACCCGTTATCTGGTTAATCCCACTGGAAAATTCGTCATTGGTGGACCCCAAGGCGACGCGGGATTAACGGGACGGAAAATTATCGTCGATACCTACGGTGGCTATTCTCGTCACGGTGGCGGCGCTTTCTCCGGTAAGGATCCTACCAAAGTCGATCGCTCTGCGGCCTATGCTTGCCGTTATGTGGCTAAAAATATCGTCGCTGCTGGTTTGGCCGATAAGTGCGAGATTCAAGTGGGTTATGCGATTGGGGTAGCTCGTCCGGTGAGTGTCTTCGTGGAAACCTTTGGCACTGGCAAAGTCGCCGATGATGTGATTCTGGACTTAATCAATAAATACTTTGAACTCCGTCCGGCCGGTATTATTCAAACGTTTAACCTGCGCGGTTTACCTAGTGAAAGAGGCGATCGTTTTTACCAAGATGTGGCAGCTTATGGTCATTTTGGTCGCAATGATCTCGATTTACCCTGGGAAAAAACCGATAAAGCCGCTATCCTCAAAGAAGCTTTGACTTCTGTGGTAGTATAGGGTTAGAAATTAACTGCAATTTTTGATTGAGGAGTAGAGTTTTAGGCTCTATTCCTTTTTTGATGTAAAGGACAAAACCTTTCAATGCTTTATACTAAATCCGTTGAGTATAGGCTACTTATGAGGACAGGAAAAAGGCAAGAGGCAAAAGGGTGAATAAATAATCAGATTTTCTAACCTGAAGATTAATCTTCAGTTTACTAGGCTAAAATCTGAAAGAATAACCAATTTTTAGCTTTAATTGACTTTGATCATGGCTATTAGTGGCAATATCTCCCTCGATACCGAAATCGATCACACCTTGACGATTAATTTGCTGACGAATTCCCATACCAGTGCGAATTAAAGCCCCACCATTACTATTATCGCTGGTAATTACGCCCAATTCTGCTAGAAAAGTGCGATCAAAACGTTTCGGATAACCAATCGGTCGCGAATAACCGAGAATGGCAGCGGGTAAAAAAGATCGATCGCCGTTATCGGGGTCAGTTTTTATGTTTAAATCGAGATTAAGATGCAAGCGATCGAATTGACCAACAGTTTTACTGGCAATTCCCCGCAGACGAAAATCTAATCCCCCGGCGTTATTTCCGGTCGGTAATCCCACATCGGTACGAATAGCAAAAGCAGGGACATTATCGTATTCACGATTGAAATTATAGAAAAAACCTACAGATAAATTTCCCACATCAAAACTTGTATCATCACTATTCACTCGTCCTCCTACTTGCGGATCGATGCCGATAAGAATATGACCATTGCGAATAATACCGTTGAGGTATTCAATATCAAATTCACCACCGAGATTACTATTTTCAGGAAAGACTAGAGTTCCTCCAAATTCTATCGATTGTTCCCCAAAACCCATACTTTCAGCATCATCAAAAGAAAGGGGACGACCGGAATCAAGATTGTTATGATCGTTGGCAAAAACTGGATTAGTAAAACTGGCAACTAAACCGACGGCAATTAATAAAAATCTTATCATTTTGTCGGTTCCTCTTGAGCATTGCTGTGGTCAGGTTTTTTCTCCGTATTAGCAGGGTTTTCTGGGGAGTGATTTTCGTGGTTATGGTGTTGGTGATCTCCTCCCTCATCTACTTGAGAATCATCAGGTTTTTTCTCAGAATTATCAGGATTTTCGTGATTATGACCTTCGTGAGAAATATCTGCTGGCATTAATCCCATACCCGGAATTCCTGACTCAAAACGATGATCATGTAGTCCTTCACCACCATAATTTTTTCCTGCTGCCATTCCTTGATGATTAGCGGCCATTACTAACCAAATAGCGCGGGTAATTTGTTCGTCTTTTTGTTGGGGAGTTAGCCAATCTGATGCCAGAATATCATTAACCATATCGTGCAACATATGCAGGTTATCAAAGGTGTTAGATATTGTGGGAAAACGTCGGGCAAACTTGGGACTAAGTTCGGCAAACATGGGCATAAAAGCTCGATCTGTGCGATATAATTCCTTAGTATGGTATTGTTTACCCACCTGTTTATAAGCCTGTTTTTGTTCCTCTAAAGTTTTCTCATAAAGCAAGTCATACATGGTTCCTTGTAGCCAATGGTAGCCCCAAAATAAGCCATTAACTTTCGGATATTTCTGGCGAAAAGCTTTAGAATAGGGCTGGGAATCCAGATAACCCATATTCATCGGTAATCCCGTAATAGCATAGGGAACTTTTGTCAAGTAAAATTGATATAATTTTTCAATTTCTGCTTCTTTTTCCTCGTTGGTTAATTTGCTGCTGGCTAAAACATCAACGGTTTGAGCATGGAAAATATGCGCCCACTCGAAAACCTGTTCTAAAACACCGTATTTTCTGCCAAAAGTTGGAGAAATATTACCCTCGTCGGGCATAAATTTAGGCGGATTTTTTAAAACCCAATTAATTTTTTGGTATGTCTTAGTTTCTAAATCTTTCGCTTTTCCCGTTACGATATCTTCGTAGGCAAAGGCATGACCAACAGCGATCGCATTCAAGTCTAAAGCTAAATCTCTGACATTATAAATGGCATTGTTATAAACCCCTCTTTGGGGATAAATATGATTACGTTGCTTGTTATACATCCAAGCTGGTATATTGTCAGGAACTGCTTGTAAAGTTTGAATTTGAGGTGACTGAGTATGTAAATGTTGAGCAATGACAGGAGTAGAAATCATTGCTACAGTTACCAATAAAATAAACTTTTTAATCATAGTTAAACCTTGAGATTAGGGCAGATAAATTGATCGTCTTTTACAGGTGTATCCGTCCATTCTTGCAGGGTTTCGGTTAATTGTTGACGCAATAAAAGCAATTGTTCCACCTGTTGATCGATATCAGCAATATGTTTAATTAATTTTTCCTGAATATCTCCACAGGGTAACTCACCATGGTCATGAATTACTAAACATTCGCGGATCTCATGCAGACTTAAACCCAAAGATTGTAATCTCTTGACAAATAGCAAGCGATGGACAGTATCGGGAGTAAATAGGCGAAATTTTCCCTCTGTCCTTTCAGGGGACTGAATTAGTCCTAATTCCTCGTAATAACGAATCGTTTTAATTGAAACACCACTTTCTAGGGAAAGTTGACCGATTTTGAGCATTATTTTTGCTCCTTAATCCTATCGTTACCCTATTATAAAATCTCCCCCCGACTGGAGAATCAAGGGGGGGGGAAAGAAATATTTTTTTAACTGACTTTACACTCAACTCCAAAACCGACCAAGAGAACTTTTTCTAAGGGTTCCCCCTGCTTGGGACGTTGATAGTTAATAATTTTGCGAATTCGCAGGTCTGGATTAATTAAAGTAATTGAATCCACGGAAACACTGCGAGTATAATTGGTGGTCATTAATAACTCTCTCGTGGTGGAATCAAAGCGAAAAGCGGAGATAATTGGTCTTGCTTCTTCGTAGGCGCGATCGCGAAGATAATCCCCTTCTAAATAACCGTTATTTTCTGTTTTAACCACAAATAAAAGATTAAGATTTTGTCGCACTTCTTCCCCTTTTTCCGAGATGGTATAGAAACCTAAATTAAACCCCGGGATAGTTTCTAAATCCGCAATATCAGCATAGTGATTATCTGTCAGAACTTTCTGTTTAATCTCCCTGGTGAGGGGTTGAATGAGAAATTCAGTGCGGGAACGTTCCACTTCTTGAGCAGCTAGATAATGATAGGTTCTTTCCGTTTGCCAACTACCGACACAGTGGGCAAAAAATTGCTGAAAAACTTCGGTACTCATAGATTTAATTCTCCCTTTGTCAGTATCTTAATTTTAAGTTATTTTATCAGTAACTTGCTCCAGATTTTCAAAACCATAACAATCTCGAACGAGATAAAGTGGTCATCCCTTGACTTCCTCGTAAACCCTGCCAATATATTCGCCAATAATACCAAGAGTAAGTAATTGAATTCCTCCTAAAAATAAGACAGCAACCATCAGAGAAGCGTATCTGGGTACATCGATTTCTAAAATAATAGTCCTGGGAATTAAAAAACTAGCATGAACAAGACTAACAAGTGTAATGATAAATCCTACATAAGTCCAGACTTTCAGAGGTAAAAAACTAAAAGAAGTAATACCATCGATGGCAAAATTCCATAATTTACAGTAATTCGTTCTTAGCGACGCAGAAGAGGAAGGTAGGGACGATCCCGGAATTCCTGACTAGAAACCCCGATTTCTAATTGACTTTTGCAGGTTTGATATAGGTAACTATGCAGATAAATTACTGTCCTAATTTGCTGTTTACATTGGGGACGAATATAAATTTTATTAACACTATGTTCACTGGTAATTACTGAGAATTTTTGACTATTAACTGCCCTATCTATCTAGTTTTGCATCTCTTGTTGCAGGAATTGAGCTAATCTTTGCAGTTTAGCAATTATTCCAGTTTTGGCATCTCCAGGACGGGTAAAAATTACCAATTCACTAACAAATTTACCTAACTTTTCTACCTCCTCATCGCTTATACTAAATTCGGTTATTAAAAACTGATTATTTATTCCCCCTTTTGCCTCTTGCCTTCTGCCTCTTGCCTCTCCTCATAAGTAGCCTATGCTCAACGGATTTAGTATAACATCAGCATTAGGCTGAACGATGACAGTAATATCATGATTTTTGCTAAGATACTTGAGTAAATTAAAAGTTCTGCCCTGAGTTCCTCCTTTGCTTGGTGGATAGGGAAAGGTGGAACTAATCATTAAGATATTCATAGCTATTTCCCTAAACGATTTTCCACCATCATGCGGACAATATCGGTCATTTTGTATCTTGCTTGCCAACCTAATTTTTCCTTAGCTTTGCCTGGATTGCCGCGACTAATGGCTAAATCCGTTGGTCTTAATAAACTTCGATCGGAAATTACATGATCTTGCCACTTTAAACCAACAGTAGCAAAAGCTGTGGCGACAAAATCCTCTAGTTTTGAACTTTTTCCCGTGGCAATGACGTAATCATCGGGTTGCTCCTGTTGCAGCATTAAATACATCGCTTCAACGTACTCTGGTGCCCAACCCCAATCCCTTTCAATATCCATATTTCCTAGTTGCAAAGTTTCAGGACTTCCCTGGGCAATTCTAGCCACGGCAGCGATAATTTTTTGGGTGACAAAGCGCTCGGGACGCAGGGGAGATTCATGATTGAAAAGTATGCCTGAACAGGCAAAAATTCCGTAGGCTTCTCGATAATTAGCCACTTCCCAAAAAGCCGCCGATTTGGCCACAGCGTAGGGACTGCGAGGACGAAAAGGGGTATTTTCATCGGCAGAATTATCGCCGATATCCCCGAAACACTCACTCGATCCGGCATTATATAATTTAATTTTTGCTCCAGTAAATCGAATTGCTTCTAAGAGATTTAAGGTTCCCGTGGCAATACTTTCTAAGGTTTCCACCGGCTGCTCAAAAGATAAACCCACAGAACTTTGTCCAGCCAAATTATAGACCTCATCCGGCTGAATTTTAATTAACACCTGTAGGACACTGCGAAAGTCATTCAGTGCCATTGATTCTAGTTTTACCTGTTCCTTGATTCCCAAACGTTTCAGGTTACTAAAAGAGGACATTTGGGCATCCCGGGAGGTGCCACAAACTGTATAGTCTGCTTTTAACAGTAATTCGGCTAGGTAGGCTCCATCCTGCCCCGATATACCACAAATTAACGCTTTTTTACCCATTTATTTACAATGATTTACTTTTGAGGGGTTAACATCGCCTTGGCGGCCTCGCTTAAATAACCGATTTGTCCATAGGCATAGAGAAGATTATCAAAGCTTTTAGCAGGATCATTGATAAATTTGACAGATTTAACCAATCCTCTCGCTAATCGCTCACCTCCTCGCCTAAATTGAGCCAATCCCGTCCTTCCTGCCACTTCTTCCCGGTAGTGTTCGCTGATGCCTTGCCACCAACTGCGACGCATAAACCATTGACGATTGATTCTTTCTGGGGCCACATTGTGTTCCACCAATGCTGCGGGAAAATAGCCCACTTGCCATCCCTGGGCGAGTGCCAGTTCTGTAGTGTATAATTCCTCGTTAGAGAGGAGTTTTTTGCCTATTCTTCCCAAATTAGGGTCAAAACCGCCAATCTTCTCCAAGAAATCTCGCCGGATTGAGTAATTAACTCCTCGCGGAGTTAAATCCGCTTGGCTGATATATACCACATTGTCGCCCAAATCGAAAGCCCCTAAACCCCCTGCTAACTGATCGGATAACCAATTGGGTTGACTGTAGCCTTGCGGCCAAATTAATGTGACTTTTCCTCCTGCTACTGCCAGTTTTTCGTTATTTTCGTAGGCATTTAACAGAATTTGCAACCATTGAGGACTAGCGATCGCATCGTCATCCAAATAAGCTAAAATCGGCGCTCTAGTTTCCTTCGCTCCGCGATTTCTGGCGGTAGATAGCCCTAAAATAGGTTCGTAAACGTATTTTAGCCGCCCATCTCCCAGACGCGACTCGGCCACTTGACGGGTTTTATCGGTAGATGCGTTATCAACCACTAAAATCTCACAATCTGGGCAGGTTTGCGCCAAAAGACTATCGATCGCTCCTTCTAGGTAGTGATCGCGGTTGTGGGTACAGATAATCCCTGCTATTTTAGGAGCCATGGCTATCAAGGTTACTCATTCAATACCCTAAAACTTAACATTCCTTTGCAAAAATGTAAAAATACTTGAGGAGACTCCGAGACTCCGAGACTCCGAGATTGCTTTTTACTTATAGAGTTTCTCGTAAATTTGTGACCAACGCTACCAGTTTTTTAATTTAACTATCTATGGATACTATTCACGTTACAGGAATTCGTGCCTACGGTTACACAGGATATCTGGCCGAAGAACAGGTTTTAGGTCAATGGTTTGAGGTGGATTTATCCCTAGAAGTTGATATCAGCATTGCTGGCAAAAGTGACGCAATTGAAGATACCCTAGATTATCGACAGGCGATCGAAATTGTCAAACACCAGATTGAAACCGGCAAATTTGCCCTCGTGGAAAAGTTGGCCACGGTTATCGCTGAGGATATCCTACAACTCGAGGGCGTGCGACAGGTAAGAGTACAATTATCGAAACCCGCCGCCCCAATTCCTAATTTCACCGGTAAAATCACCATCGATATTACTAGATCCCGTTGAGTTTACGGGTATTATCGACTAAACTTCGCGCAAAAGCGTCAAAACGTTGGGAAAGCTTCTCGTCAAGGATTTTTCCTTCTTCGTTGAAGACTTTCCACGCTTGTCCTAAGCTAATTTGTTCGGGAATTACCCAAGCATGAACCCAACGGAGAATGATTCTTAAATCATTTAGGGCGTTACTATTGGATTGGCCGCCTAAAACACTGATTAATCCAGCAACCTTTCCCGATAACTCCTCAAAACTCATTAAATCTAGGGCATTCTTCATCACACCACTGACACTACCATGATATTCCGGTGTCGCCAAAATTAATCCCGCTGCCGATTTAACCGTTTGCTGCATTTTGGCCACATCGGGATAGTCAGAATAGTCATCTCCCCCGTTACAGAAGGGTAAAGAGAGTTTTCTGAGGTCAATTATCTCCGTTTCTATTCCTAACGCCCCTACTCGACTGATAGCAACTTCTAACGCCATCGCACTATAGGATCCCGGGCGTAAACTGCCATTAATACCAACGATTTTGATCATAGAATTTATACGAACTCATAACGACTACATATAAGCTAACAAAAAAAAGAGACAATTGGGGCAAGCTTAGTTAAAAAAATATGTCGATGGGGCGGGGAGAGCGATCGATCTAAGTTTTAATGAGAATAGAAAGAAAGATTTATTCCATTTCCCCTCATTGCCATGCCAGAATTTCTCGATTTTCTCAAACATAAATATGCCTATGTGGCTATTGGTGAATTTAAACCGGGGTGTTTTTCCGAAGCCCAAAAACTCTACGAAAAAGCCGTTTCCACCTATTCTACGGGATTCCAGGGGGCTTTTCTGTTGCAAAAACCCGGAACCGACGAAGGAATTGCCGTAATTATCTGGGATAAAATCGATGATATGGAGGCAAATAAAAGCGAAGACCATGAATTATTGCTGAAATCCATGGCTCCTCTATTTGCAAAACCGCCTGTCACCGATTTTTACGAAGTATGTAGCGAGATAGAAGGTTCCCCCATTTAGGAATAATGTTTCTTTTCGGTGGCGATTAATTTGGCGGCTAAAACCCCGCCTAGAAAGCCAAATAAATGTCCTTGCCAAGAAATCCCCGGACGGGAAGGCAAAACGCCCCAAATTGTGCCACCGTAGAGTAAAAAGACTAGAATTGACAAGAGTATAGAAGGAATATTTCTTTGGAAATAGCCCCGCAGTAATAAAAAACCTAAATAGCCAAAAATCAAGATACTTGCCCCGATATGGATGGATCCGGGAGCAGCAAATAACCAGACTCCTAACCCCCCTACCAGCATAGTTAACCCAGTCACAATAAAAAAGTCACTGGTTTCCTGTAACATCACCAACCAACCGAGAATCAGAAAAGGAACCGTATTAGCAATAAGATGGGGAAAGTCCCCGTGTAGGAAAGGTGCGAAAAGAATACCCCGCAATCCGATGACTTGATGGGGAATAATCCCGAAATAGTCTAAACTGCCCCGAAAAACAAATTGATCTAAAATCTCTAACAGCCAAAAAATCGCCACAAAAGTAGCGAGGATTATTGCTTGGGTTTTTATTTCTTGCCGTGATCCTTGACTCATAAGATTGATGGATGAGTTATTTTTTCCCATTATAGCCCCCCAGATCAGTTATCAGTTATCAGTTATCAGTTATCAGTGATTCAGTTACCAGTTATCAGGTGTGAGTTTACTGTTTACTGTTTACTGTTTGCTGTGGGACAAAGAGGGGATAATTGACAGGAAAAACAAGCGGGATTTCTTGCTTTACAAACCGCCCGGCCGTGGTAAATAATACTAATAGAAAAAGTTTCCCAATCTGGTTGAGGTAGTAAAGCCATTAAATCCCGTTCAATTTTCACCGGATCGTTATTAGTAGTTAAACCCAAACGATTACTTAAGCGCTTAACGTGGGTATCTACTGTCACCCCCTCAATAATCCCGTAAGCGTGAGCAAGTACCACATTAGCCGTTTTTCTAGCTACCCCGGGTAAAGTCAATAATTCCGCCATTGTCTTGGGTACTTCCCCCTGAAAATCCTTGAGAATTTTTTGACAAGCACCCTGAATATTTTTAGCTTTATTGCGATAGAATCCCGTGGAACGAATCAGGGTTTCTAACTCCTCTCGCTCGGCAAAAGCTAAGGATTTAGCATCGGGAAAACGAGCGAATAAAGCAGGAGTCACCTTATTTACCCGCTCATCAGTGCATTGTGCCGAGAGAATCACTGCCACCAATAACTGCAGAGGAGTTTGATAATTTAAGCTACAGGTTGCCTCTGGATATAATCGCTTTAGGTTGCTTAAAATCTCTAGGGCGCGCAGTTGAAGCTTAGTTTTTTTTCGCGGGGCCATCACTGGAATAAATCCTGAAAAACTGCTAGGTTAGCCGTGTCGCGCACGATTAAGAAAACTCCTAATCCTAAGAGTAAAACTAGACCTGTTTGCATGATGTTATCTTGCAGTTTAGTTGGGAGAGGTTTACCTACTAAAGCCTCGATTAATAAAAATACCAACTGACCACCATCAAGAGCAGGTAAAGGCAGAATATTAATCACCGCTAAGTTAATACTAATTAGGGCGGCAAATTGAAAAAGATTACCCGCATCATTACGAGCGATCGCTGCTCCGTATTCAACAATTTTAACCGGTCCTGCTACCTGTTGAACACTGTCTTTAAAGTTACTAACTAACTGCCCAAAACCTTGAACGGTTAATAGGGTTAATCGTTGAAATTCACCCGCACCCAAGCTAAAAGCTTGACCAAAACTATCAGCTTTCAGGCGAGTTTCTTCACCGTTAGGAGCCAATCTCACCCCAATTTTACCCTGACCATCACTTCCCAATTCCGGAGTAACGATTAAATCGAGAGTTTCTGTCGGGCGTTTGATGGTTAATTTTAGGGGTTGATCGGGGGAAGATTGAATAATGTCACGGAAGTCAATAATGGCATTTTGAGAAGCACCAAGGGGCTGATCATTGATAGCAAGTACGATATCCCCTGCTTGTATTCCCGCTTGTTTAGCGACGGAATTTTCAGCAGTGAAAACCTCTGGAATAATTACCCCTTCTTGATAGTTAATTTGGGGAAAACCCACCGTAGCGACTTGGGTAACAAGCAAAAAATAGGCAAAAATTAAATTAGCAATTACTCCCGCACTAATGACGATAGCTCGATCGAAAACAGGACGATTTCGTAATAAATCAGGATCGTTATTAGGAATTTGACTATCGGGATCGTCATCGGGAAAACCAACGTAACCCCCTAAAGGAATGGCGCGGAGGGCGTATTCTGTTTCTTTACCTTGATATTTAGCTAAAGCTGGACCAAAACCGATGGAAAAGCGACTAACATGGATAGATTGCCAACGAGCAGCGGCAAAATGACCTAATTCGTGAACGACAATTAATAGGGCAAGGACACCGATCGCTATTAAAACTGACATGATGATCAAAATATAATGACTTAGCTTTTGTTTATTGTAAGCGATCCTCCCAAGCAGATTGCAAAAAATCTCTAGTTATCGCTAATTTTTCGATCATTTATGCTAAAAGTGATCTTAACCGCCTAATCTGACCCAACGGAGAGCGATCGATGCCTTTGAGTGAGCGCGCCCAGCAATTAATCCCAAAAGCGAAAATTATCAGTTTCGCCAATTGGCCCTATCAGCAAGCGGCGATCGCTATTTGGCAACAAGCGGATAATCAAACTCGCTATCTCGACGATAGGGATTTAGATACTATCGTCAATTTAGAGCCTGATTTACTGGTTTCTAGTCAGCAAGCTCGAAAACTGCGGGATAATGCTAATAGTATCGTCGATAACGCTCGTCAGGCTTTATTAAGCCAATTTCCTACCATTTTTCAACCCGGAGGCGATCTTCATCCACCCCACCGCGCCGAAGCTTGTTGGCGTGATTTCTGGAACTTTTTACGTTGTATTACCTACGGTGTCGCCGGACAGCAGATTCCCTACACCAGCGCCGAGGGATTGGAAAATATGCGTCTTCTTTACCAAGAATTACAAGTACCATTAGGGGCGATGATTTCGGGGTTAGAAGCCTTAAAACAATACAGTTTAGATTATTTTAGCGACTCAGAAAAAACCGCAATTGCTCCCTATTTCGATCACTTAATTACGGTGATGAAAAAGTTTTAAAACCGAGGCATTTAATCCGTGTTAAAATAGTGATGCCAACAGTTAAAAATGCCGCTCACCGAGGTTAAAACTCCGTTGAACCCCTGAAATCATCGGCGCGGGTGGGCCTCTTCGGGCCACCAAAAACCTCGATCGAGTGCCTCGCGGGTCGAGGTAATTTATAAAATAAGGGAGATTCTATGGATGCCAAAGCGAAATTACTAGAATTGATCGCTGGTAGAAATCGCGGACTCCTGGCCACGGAAAGCGACCGCGTGCGGATTTTGGCGGCGATCGAACAATTGGAGGACCACAATCCCCATCCTCATCCCCTCGAAGTTAAACAACTATTAGGGGGCAATTGGCGTTTACTATTCACCAGCAGCCGCGACATTCTGGGGCTAGATCGCCTACCTTTTTTTCAATTAGGGCAAATTTATCAATATCTCGACCTGAACAAGGCCAAACTCTATAATATTGCTGAAATTACCGGCGTACCTTGGTTAGAAGGAGCAGTGATCGTCGCCGCTACCTTTGAACCCACCTCCGAGCGTCGGGTCATGGTCAAATTTGAGCGATCGATCCTCGGTCTGCAACGTTTTCTTAATTATCATTCTCCCCAAGAATTTATCGAAGCGATCGAAAGTGGCAAAAAATTTCCTCCCCTCGATTTTTCTTTCAATAATCGCGAACAAAAAGGTTGGCTCGATATCACCTATCTCGATGAAGATCTCCGCATCGGCCGCGGCAGCGAGGGCAGCGTCTTTATTCTGGCTAAGGAAAAAACCTAACTTAAGTAGGTAGGCGTTAAAAGTTGTCAGATCCCCCCCTTATCAAGGGGGGATTAAGGGGGGATCAGCACCCCCCTTATCAAGGGGGGCAGGGGGGATCGAACCTAAAGTCCATTTTTATTTTAATTTAATTATAACCAGCTACTTATTACCATAAGACTAAATACTAGGCAATAGGTAATCAGTTTCTAATAACCATATTTAGGATTAAAATAAAATTATTGTACTATCATTACTCCCAGGGATTTTACCAAAATGTCTAACGAAACCGTTACTTATAGTCTTGAATCCGTCCTCAAGGAAATCAAAGACAGCATCAAGGAAGTTAACCAAAAAATCGACACCTTTCAACAGGATGTTAACCAGAAATTTGATAGCTTACAAAAGGATGTTAACCAGAAATTTGATAGCCTACAAAAGGATTTTAACCAGAAATTTGATAAAATTGACGAACGGCTAACTAAGCTAGAGGTAGGACAAGCAAAACTAACTGAGAAAGTCGATGGGATGGATAGAAGACTAGAAAAGCTGGAAGGAACCCAAAAAAATCAAGTTTGGACGTTAATTATTCTTTTAGCAGGAGCGATCGGCACAGCAGCGTGGCGCTCTTTCTTTTCTGGTAATCCTTAGAAATATTACTATAATTTCTCACTTTAGGGTAGTTATGAGGGGAAATTAGCAGATGTCAAACTCAGGTTAAAAATAAGGGATATCTAACCCATCCTACCGATAATTATGCTTTCCTCAACCATCTTTTTAACAATCGCCACAATGCCACTATTATCCCCCCAATTACAACTAAAGGAAACTTAATCACCCCCAGAAAGAAAGCAACGATTAAGGGATATTTTCGGGTTTCTAATTGCCGAATTTCATCATCGCACTTTTGAACATCCGCTGCTAACCCCAATGCTTGATATAATTCCCGCGCTTGAAGAATTGCTTCTTTCGCTTCCGATATACGTTTGAGTTTATAGTAGGTAAGTCCCAAATTAAACCAAGCATTCGCTTCACCCCCCCGATCACCGATTTCCCGTGTGATTGCTAAAGACTGTTGATAAAACTCGATCGCTTTTTCGTATTCTCCTAGGGAATAGTAAACATTGCCTAAATTACCGTAGGAATACGCTTCACCCCCCCGATCACCGATTTCCCGTGTGATTGCTAAGGACTGTTGATAAAACTCGATCGCTTTTTGGTATTCTCCTAGGGAACGGTAAACAATGCCTAAACCCATGTAGGAATACGCTTCACCCCCCCGATCACCGATTTCGCGTGTGATTGCTAAGGACTGTTGATAAAACTCGATCGCTTTTTGGTATTCTCCTAGGGATTGGTAAACATTGCCTAAATTACCGTAGGATACCGCTTCACCCCCCCGATCACCGATTTCCCGTTTGATTGCTAAGGACTGTTGATGAAACTCGATCGCTTTTTGGTATTCTCCTAGGGAATCGTAAACATTGCCTAAATTACCGTAGGATTTCGCTTCACCCCCCCGATCACCGATTTCCCGAAGGATTGCTAAGGACTGTTGATGAAACTCGATCGCTTTTTGGTATTCTCCTAGGGAATCGTAAACATTGCCTAAATTACCGTAGGATTTCGCTTCACCCCCCCGATCACCGATTTCCCGTGTGATTGCTAAAGACTGTTGATGAAACTCGATCGCTTTTTGGTATTCTCCTAGGGAATAGTAAACATTGCCTAAATTATTGTAGGAATACGCTTCACCCCCCCGATCACCGATTTCCCGAAGGATTGCTAAGGACTGTTGATAAAACTCGATCGCTTTTTGGTATTCTCCTAGGGAATTGTAAACATTGCCTAAATTACCGTAGGATTTCGCTTCACCCCCCCGATCACCGATTTCCCGTTCGATTGCTAAGGACTGTTGATGAAACTCGATCGCTTTTTGGTATTCTCCTAGGGAATTGTAAACATTGCCTAAATTATTGTAGGATGCCGCTTCACCCCTCCGATCACCGATTTCGCGTGTGATTGCTAAAGACTGTTGATAAAACTCGATCGCTTTTTGGTATTCTCCTAGAAAATAGTAAGCATTGCCTAAACTGGTGAGGGATGCGGTATATTTCCAGTTGGTTTGCTCCTCCTGTTGTTGGTAAACAGTGACTAATTCAAGGTAATAATCCGCTAGGGTTTGATAATACCCCCGTCGGGTGAGAAAATCATCGATAGCACGGAGAATATCAAAAGCATTGTCGTACTCGGTTAACTGATAGCAATGATAGAAAATTTCTAGGTAAGGTTGCACATCGTTGAGGATTTCCCAGGAGTCGGGTTGAGCAATAGAAAGATAATAGGCGATCGCTTTTTGGTGTAATTCCCTTTGATCACCGGCTTTGTATTGTGCATATTCCCAAACTAAAGGCTGAAAACTAAAAATTCGCTGGCGATTTTCCTCTTTTTCTTCTAATAATGATCGTCGCTGTAATTCTCGCAGATCTGCCGTGATCTCGGATAGTGCGATCTCTGGGTAATTATCCATCACTGCTTTGGCTGCTGGAGAATCAAATTCTCGGCGATAAATGCTGGTTTTAGTGAATAATTCCTGCTGTCTTTGGCTAAGTCGCTGAAAACTAGCATCTAAAACCAAAGCAATTCCCACTGTCTCTTGACGATGACTCCCCACCACCTGCGGATCGCTCAAAAGTTGCGATAAATTTCCTAATCCTAAATCCGCTAACCTTTCTAAACTGGGGTTTTGCGGAAATTCTGCTAAGATTAAATCCGCCACCAATCGCAGGAGTAATGGATGACCATCCACCCGTCGAGAAAAGTTCTCTAAATCCCCTGTTATTTGCGATTCCGCTAACAATTGCGCCCCTTCAGGAGGTTTTAAACCTTTTAGCTCGATCCAACGGTTAAAACCCCTAGTTTTTGGCTTTTCTCTGGTGGTGACTATAATTTTGCTGGTGTCACCTTTTTCTATCCAAGCAGTGAAAAACTGCTGATAAAATTCATTATTCCAAGAACCATCTTCCCCTAATAAAATCTCTAGATTATCGATAATAATTAGGTGGCGATGGCGTTGCAATTGTCTGATTAAAGCTTCCTGTAAATCTATTTCTTTTTCGGGGACGGGATAACCAAATTCCGTCAGGAATTGGCGAGCTAAACCACTAAATCCGCCCAGATTTCCCGCTTCCCACCAAAAGCGTTTTGGGAATAAATCTTCATCGTCTCCTAGGGAAGGATCGAGGGTAATTTCCTCCTCAAAAATTTTACTGGCTAGGGTAGATTTTCCAATTCCTCCAACTCCTTTGATGCCAATCGTCGCAACATTTTTATCATTAAATAACTGCTTAATTTGGGTGATTTCCTCCTTCCTTCCTTGCCAATAGGCGAGACTTTTTCGAGCATCTCCTCCCTTGAAAGTACTCCTTTGACTACTGCGATTATTTTCTATTGCGTCTGCTGTTGCGTGCAGAGCCGCCAGTCATTCAGGAGGGATTCCTAGATTTAAATTACCCTTAACTTCTTGAATGTTCAATTGTTGTTTAATATCTTTGTTAATTTGCGTACCAATTTGAGTTTTCGTTTCTGTTTGATTCTGATTAATTGTCATAATTTGTTGTGCTAGGGTTTGGATTTCTTGGGCAAAATTGGGGTCTTTGAGCATTTCTACCTGTAAAAAGGGAACCACTTGCTGTTCAATCATTGCCTCGGATTTAGTTTGTTCGGCTGCCGCTAAAACCTGAGCGGCGGTGGGTTCCTTTTGTAACTTTTGCTTAATTTTTTGCCACAATTCTACACCTTTATCCATTGCTCCTTCCGTTAATTTACCGATAACAGCTTCAAAGGCGATTTTAGCGATTTCGGCGGCGGCTAATTCGGCTAACATAATTATCAATCGGGGGAATTTTTCGCCATTCTAGCACAACTATTTTGGGATGAAAGCAGGAAAGTCAATCACTCATCTTGTCGGGAATCAGCGTTCCTTTGATCCCCCCTTAATCCCCCCTTGATAAGGGGGGTTTCGATCCCCCCTGTCTCTAGGTTCATAGTAGGGTTGATTCATGAATCAACCCTACCCTTGATAAGGGGGGTGCCGATACCCCCTTATCTTAGAGCCAAAAAAGACAGGCAGGGAGCCTGTCTAGAAAACCAAACAAATTTATCTATCAGTTGGCCACAAATAGGGAGTTTTTTGCGTCAAATTTCCAAGCAATACCATCGGGATCTCTGATGCGACTCCAATCGGCGAATTCTGTTTCAGATTTATTTTTCTTGTTTCTACCCAAAACGGCCGGAGTAACTCCTAAACGTTTAGCCAAATCCGCCAAACTCATCGATGAGATGGTTTCAGATACAGAGGTTAGGGATTCTTCCCTAACTTCTGATTCTGACTGGAACAAAGAACTGGCGGAACTGTTTAAACTAGGATTAATTATCTCCTCCGGTTCTTGAATTACCGTTTCTTGAACAGAGATTGCTGCGGTATTTTCTTCCTCTTTTTCCTCAAATAATTTACCTAAATTAGTCAGGGGTTGGGAGGAGGAAATAACAGGAACCTCCGGGACAGAATTTTCGCTTTTTTCGGCGACAATCAGGGGGGATTTAGCCTCCTGCGATGGCTCTAAATTGGTCAGGGGAGATCTCGAGGCAGTAATCGCAGGAACTTGTTTTTCCTCTATTTCTTCTAAAGAGGGGTCACTCTCATCAAAAATACTACCCAAGGTACTGGCGGTGATAAAGTAATAGGCCATACCCTTATCGCCTACAGCTTTTTTTTGCGCCCCAAATTCCTCAGCTTTTCTGTCTAAAAATTGTCTGGCTAATTTGGCCGTGAGATTGGCTTTTGCCGATAGGTCAATCGGGGTGAGACAACCTTGATTGTCCTGTAAAAGTTGATTGAAATAGGGGTTAATCACCGTCGATAATTTTGACCAGCGATAGTCTTGCCACACCTTGACTGCCAGAGTTAAGAGGAAGACAAGTAGGATCAATGGCCAAGCGGTAAAAAGAAGGATGATTAGCACCGCTAGGGGGATGATGAGGACGAGAAACCCCGCCGTTTGACGATCGATAATTTTTCCAGTCATAATTTCATAAGCTGCCACAATTAAAATTCTTAATGGCTAGTTTGACTATCTCCTGCCATAAGTGTATATGACCAGTTTAGGCTTTATTGGTCACGCCGGTTAGTTCTAGTCGTTCAAACATGGCAAATCGTGCTTTCAGGGCCAGAGAATCATCAAGTTTTGTTAAAAAAACGGGTTTTTGATACTTTTGTTCTAAAGCTTTTTGGATTAACCAATCGGCTAAAAAGGGATTTTTGGGTAGTAGGGGACCGTGGGCATAGGTAGCGATCGCATTGTGGTAAAATGCTCCTTCATAACCGTCCTCTCCGTTATTTCCGTAACCAGTAATCACCTTTCCCAAGGGAGAAACGGTTTGTAAATAGGTACGACCCCCGTGATTTTCAAAGCCAATTACTAGCGGTTTTTCCCCAGTCATAGCTTTAATTTCCTCCGCTAAGGGAGAGGCCGTAATTTCAAAAACCACGTTACCGATACAGCGTTTTGCATTGGGGCCAGGATGTTTACTTACTAGGTCTAATAATCCTAATCCTTCGATTCTTTGACCGAAAGCTGGTTCGTAATAATGCCCTAATAATTGTGGGGAACCACAGGTAAAAACCCCCGGTATTCCTGCCGATAATTGTTCTTTCATCGCCGCCGCTTTTTTACCCTGTAAATCCCGCATAACGATCTCCTGTTGCCGATCCTGCGCTCCACCCCCAACAATTATATCTACTTGATAAAATGTATCGGCTTCTGTTTGAGCATCTAGGGGAATAATTGTCACAGGAATATCACGCCATTGACATCTTCTTTGGATAGTAATAACATTACCTCGATCGCCGTAGGTACTCATTAAGGTCGGATATAACCAGCCGATTTTTAGTTCTAGTTCTTGCATAATTTTTTAGTGGATTAGGAAATGGGGAAATGGGGGAATGGGGAAATGGGGAAATGGGGAAATGGGGGAATTCAACTAACACCCTAACACCCTAACACCCTAACACCAATCTTCACTCTTTTCTAATTTCTACAAAATCTTTCGACCCGTGAGAATCTCTCGTACTTCTAACATAGCAGAATAGGTGGGTAAAATATGTAAAGTTTCCTCATTTTTGGTGTTATTAAGGGCAATTTGGATCGCTTTTTTTAGATCGGATTCAACAATTAAATTAACGGGATAAGCGAGACTATCCTGACTATATTGTAAGCGTAAAGCCATGTCATAAAGTCGATCGCCTGTTACCACTAAAGTTGTTCCCAAACGGGTTAATTTTTCCGTATCCACATCCCAAATCCAAGAAACATCCGTCCCGTCGGGGATGCGATCATTGAGAACTAAGAGAGTAGTAGAAGACTTTTCTTTCTGTAAAATATCAGCCACTGCGCGAATTGTTTCATTCATACCCACGGGATTTTTAGACAGTAAAATTCTAACTTTTTTACCCTCAATTTCTAATTCTTCCGCTCGACCAAAAGCCGCTTTAAAACCCTGAACTGTCTCAAAAATTTCTCGATCTTTAATCCCCAATTCTTGGGCTACTAAACCCGCCGCCAAAGTATTATATTTATTATAAACACCGATTAAAATCTGCGGCCAATCGTGACTATGAAAAGCAGGATTACTCTTTTTAAAGCCGCAACTAGGACAACTAAAATCCCCTAAATGGGAGAGATAAACCCCGCGATAATCTAAAGAAGCACCACATTTAGGACAGTAAATAGAATCGACAGCGTGGGGAATTTCTTCTAGATATAATTCCGGCTCACTTAAGCCAAAATATACAACTCTTTGGGGCAGTTGTTGACCCAAATGGGAAAGAGTCGGATCATCAGCATTGAGAATCACTAAAGTATCGGTGGGTAGGGGAGATATAGCCCCTTGCCAACGGCGACTAATCGTATCCACTTCCCCATAGCGATCGAGTTGATCCCGAAACAAATTAAGAGCTAAAATAGCGCGAGGACGACAATCTTTTAAAACCAAAGGGAGAATATTTTCATCCACTTCTAAAATGGCATAATCAGCCTTTAAAGTGCCGAATAAATTGGCATCGGCTAATAAAGCAGTGATTAAACCATTAATTAAATTTGCCCCAGTGGTATTATGGGTGACTTTTGCCCCCTGACGCTCTAGAATAGTTCTTAGGAGTAGGGAAGTGGTAGTTTTTCCATTTGTGCCAACCACCAAGATTACCCCCCTTCGGACTTGCCCACAAAGTAGCGGCAACAAACGGGGATGGAGACGACGGGCAATTTCCCCCGGCAAGACGCTGGCAGCCCCTAAACGGAGTCCTTTAACCACAGCAGTAACGGTTTTAGCCACCGCTACGGCTATCCCTAAACGGATACGATCAAACAATTGCATGAACTGAGATTCTCATAGCTTTTTCGTGATTTTACCGCTAAAAGAAGACCGGTAAACGGGGTAAGTTCCCTAATTAGTCTCCCAGTGGGGGTAAATCTCAGTTTATTCTGGCTTTTTTTCTCCCCTAACAAGTTTTTTAATTGTAGTTCTGATCGGAAATTTTCTGCGTAATTCACCATAAGTAATTGTTGATTTTTCCTGAATCATAAACAGGAAAGCTTCTTGTGTAGAATTGTATTTTTGAGGATAGTGAGGACTGCTAGGGTGAATGGCAATTAAATTATAAAAATAAGAACCTTGGTTAAGAGAATGAAGGCGACGTAGATCGCTAGTGAGAAAAGGCGCAGGAGCGAAATAACGAAAGAAATGGTAACCAAGTTCTGCTAAAAATTCTTGCAATTGCTCAATTTTAAATCCATATTTTTCGTAATGGGGTAAACAAACTTCAATATATAAAATGGGGTGATACTGTTTTAAGGTCTTCCTGGCTCCCTGAAGAACTTTAATCTCCATTCCTTCCACATCTATTTTAATAAAATCACATTGTTTTAGATGCAAATTATTTTCTATCCACAAATCTAAGGTTGTGGAAGTAAATAGTTCTCCCTCCACCTCTGATGATTCAATAAAGCGGGTAGCTCCCATGTTTTTAGGAGCTTTTTTAATAGAAAAAATTTTTTGATTGTCGCTAATAACATCAGTTTGTACTTGTACTAAATGTGAAACATTATTCAATCGCAGGTTTTCCAAGAGAATTTGATGAGTTTCTGGACAAGGCTCAAAGGCAAATACTCGGCCTTGAGGGGATGATAAACGGGCTGCCAAAGTTGAAAAAGTGCCAATATTGGCACCAATATCAAAGCAAACATCCCCCGGATGAATCATTTTATCGTCGATTCCGGGATAAGCACTCGCCAAATCTCGCAGATTTTCCAATAAATTAGATGTCTTCGGGTCGAGACAATAAAATTTACCTTCAGGTGTATTAACCAGCTTTAAATTATCATTCATAAACTCAGCCTTGAAATATTTGAAAACATCATATTACGCTTCGAGAATTTTGTCAATATTTAAAGCCAATAGATTTCCAGAAAATGTAGCATCTGAGTTAAGTTTTAGCCACTTGATTACAGGGAAGTATTCTTACAGCAGTTATCTTAATAGTAGAATACGAAATTTTCTTTTTGGGGAGTCAGCAGACCAGAGCGCGGAGACGATGCCAAATATAGGTTACACTTCACCTTTAGGAGAAACGCTTAATCAACGTGATTGCCACTGCCATCAAATACAAAAAGCCTTTATCTGCCCCAGGGGTTCGTCTTTGAAAAAGACAGCCTATAATTGTAGGTAAGTTTGGGGCCGATTCTACCGCACACGACATTTTAGGGCTAGAGCTTATGGGTTTATTGACAAGATTGGGGATTTCACTGGGATTACTCGCCCTAGGTGGTACTGTGGGTGTGCTAGGAAATCAGTATTTAAGCAGAAAAGCGCCCCTAGAGGTAAATAAACCGCCGGCAATTCTCCCCGCTTCCCTCTCTCTCCCTGTTATTCCCCAAAACGACGGCAATGTTAATTTTATCGCCCAGGCCGTGCAGAAAGTCGGGCCGGCGGTGGTGCGGATCGATTCGGCCCGGGAAGTGGCCGACCAAATTCCCGAAGAATTTAAACAGCCCTTTTTTCGGCGCTTTTTTGGTAATGAAGTGCCGATTCCCAAGGAGCATTTGGAACGGGGAACCGGTTCTGGGTTTATAATCAGTACAGAAGGACTATTGTTGACCAATGCTCATGTGGTGGAAGGGACAACCCAAGTAAAAGTGACTTTGAAAAACGGTCAGACCTATCAGGGTAAAGTCCTGGGGGTTGACAATATGACCGATGTGGCCCTGGTGAAAATCGAGGCGAAAAATTTACCGACGGTGACTTTTGGCAAGGCCGAAACTTTAATCCCTGGGGAGTGGGCGATCGCAATTGGCAATCCCCTAGGCTTAGATAATACTGTTACGGTGGGCATTATTAGCGCCCTAGGACGCACTAGCAGCGAAGTGGGGGTTCCCGATAAACGGGTTCGTTTTATCCAAACCGATGCCGCTATTAACCCCGGCAATTCCGGCGGCCCGTTGCTGAACGCCAAGGGGGAAGTTATCGGCATTAATACGGCAATTCGGGCTGATGCCCAGGGTTTAGGGTTTGCTATTCCCATCGAAACCGCCCAAAAAGTGGCGGGACAGCTATCTAGCAAGGGTAAAGCGGAACATCCCTACATCGGCATCCACATGGTGACGCTAACCCCAGAATTACGGCAGCAATTGAACGAAACTAAAGAATTAAACTTTAATATTGACCAAAATGAAGGGGTAATCGTCCTGCGAGTGGTGGAAAATTCCCCCGCCCAAAAAGCCGGGATGCAAGCGGGTGATATCATCGAAACTGTGGCAGGAAACCCCGTTAAAACCGCTTCGGATGTGCAGCAAGGTGTAGAAACCAGTGCGATCGGTGGTAATCTGGAAATCGAGATTAACCGCAGGGGTAAACAACGAACTCTCACCGTTCAACCGGGGGTTTTTCCTAGCAAAACTAGCGATTAACAATCCCGCTCGGTCAAGGGGCGACCCCTTACCCTACACTGGGAGGAGAGAAAATAGCAGCGGAGCGATCGAAATTGAGGCAGCGGTTACACTTAAAATTATCAATTGGGCGCGGGGCTGCCCTCCTAATCGGTTTGCTGGGATTAACGGCCTGTCAACCTCCCGATCCGCCGAAAATTTCGCCGACAGAATCGCCTAAAACTGAAGAAACTGGCCGCTTAATCCTCAATAATGCCACGTTAGAACAGGCTAACTCATCGGGACAACCCCTCTGGAAAATTCAGGTCAAAAAAGCTACCTACACCCAAGACCAAAAAATCGCCCGTCTGGAAAATATCAAGGGTAATATCTATCAAGATGGGAAAGTAGTTTTACAGGTTAGTGCTGACCGTGGTGAAGTCTATAAGGAAGGCCAGGAAATTCTCCTCAAAGATAATATTGTGGCTGTAGATCCCCGCAATAAGGCCATCATTAACGCGCCGGAATTGCGTTGGCTACCCAAGGAAGGTGTTTTAATCTCCCCCAAAGGGATCAAAGGTAGTCATCTACAACTAGAAGCCAAGGCCCGCCAAGGACGCTACGACACGCGCCAAGAAAAACTAGAATTACAAGGTCAAGTGGTGGCTACCGCTAAGGAATCTCGTGTCGTCCTGCAAACCGAGCGCCTGTACTGGGAAATTCCTCAACAGGTCATTAGTACCGATCAAAAAGTCGCTTTTGATCGCTATATTGATAAAACTATTATCGATCGCCTGACTGCTATCGGCGGTCGTTGGGAAAGAAAAAATAATCAGGTTATCCTGCAAGAAAACCTCGAATATCGCTCTTTAGAACCACCTTTACAGATTTCTGGTTCTCAGGCAATTTGGAACTATCAAAATCGTACCCTAACTTCCGATCGCCCCACGGAAATTTTTCAATATCAAGATCAAATTACTATTACTGGTAATCGTGTGGTGGTGGAATTAGGCAATCGCATCGCTTATCTCAAGGATGGGGTTAAGGGGATTAATCAGAAAACTGGGGCGCAATTGTATAGTCAGATCTTAACTTGGAAAATGTCGGAAAAAATTGTCGAGGCCGAGGGGAATATTATCTATGAACAACAGGAACCAAAATTTAATCTCACCGGCGATAAAGCGATCGGCACTTTAGAAGATAATAACATTGTTGTTACCAGTAGCTCCCCCGATCGAGTTGTCACCGAGATTTATCCCCGTTAACAGGGAAAAATTGGCCAAAAAAAACTCTCCCCAAAAAAGGGAGAGGGGGGGGTAAATATTTAAAAGCTTACCATTTGAGCAGGTTAAACTGTTCCATATCGATCGTGTCGCGGTTACGATAGATAGTCAGGATAATCGCTAAACCCACGGCTGCCTCGTCTGCCGCTACGGTAATCACGAAAATAGTAAAAATTTGGCCTCGGATATTAGCGGGGTCAAGATAGTTGGAAAAACCCATTAAGTTAATGTTAACGGAATTGAGCATCAATTCGATCGACATTAAAACCCGGACGGCATTGCGACTGGTGACTAAACCGTAAATTCCGATACAAAATAAAGCCGCCGCTAATAACAAATAATACTCTAACTGAATCTGCATGATACCTCTAACACCGTACAGTGCAAAGTTCATGAGGTAAAAAATTATGATAACCGCCACTTATTTAGATACCTGTATCTTTGATATATTTTTTAAACACAGGAGATAAATTAAATAAGATTTCTGATTCTTCAATTTTAGTTAACAAATATCTTTTTTGTAAAGATTGTAACCCTTTAATCAAGTCATCCGCTGATAAATCTAAACTTAATTTTAATTCATTTCTTGAACAATCTTTTTTTAGGTTGATTAAGGATTGAATAATTTGTTTTTCAATGGGCGATAATCTCTTAATTATTGTAGTCAAACTTTCCTTTATTTTTGCTGTAATAACAATATTTTCCTCTTGTAAAAACTCACCGACACAACCATGATAAACATCTTGAATTAAAACAGCAATATCTTTTAAATAAAATAAATTTCTTTCGTATAACTGAACTACTTTTAACCAGCTTTCTTCATCTTCAGAACCTAAATTATTGAGGATTGCCCGATTATTTAAACCTTGTAATTCAAGTAAATCTAATTTTTCATCTGAATAATACATTTCTGAACATCGCTCTTGACTAATTAAAATTAAACTACTTTGATGTTCAATTTCGTTAGTAATTATTGAAAAGAATTCCTGATACTTTTTATGTTTAGTTTGATATTGCCCTGCTAATTCACCCTCGCTAAATAATTCCTGTACATTGTCAAAAATAATTAAACACTTTTTCCGTTGCAATAACTTTAAAAACAGAGTCAATTTATCGTGATCATTTAAGATAAAATCCGTATTAATTTTAGTGAAAATATCAGTAATAATTGTGTCTAAACAATTGAATATTTTTAGATTTTGCCAAATAATTACTTCAAATTTTTCTAAATTTAATTCTACAAAATGTCTAACTAAGGTAGTTTTTCCAATTCCACTCAATCCTGATACGGAAATTAAAGGCCTTTTCTCAATTAATATTCTCTGTGTTAAGATTTCTAATTCTGAAATGCGATCGCAGAAATTACGATTTATCTTTGGAGCTAAACTTAAATCATGATATGATGTTTCTGATGGAGATTTTTCTTTATTTTCAATTGGTTTAGTGGTGTCAGGTTGAGGAGACTTTACACAATAATTAACATTTTTATTTAACGCAAAAAGTTGAGAATTAACTGCTTTTTCGATAGTCCAACGAAAATTAGACTTATTAAGCTCTTTTTCTTCTAATCCTAATTGCTTAGATAAAACCTTAAATATTTTATTTCTACTCACATCGCCAATATGTTTCTCATCATAACCATAACTATCCGCAATTTCTTTATAGGTTTTGCCGTTTAATAACTCTTCAATAATGTGTCGCTGAATATCGCTAAGACTTTGCCCATCTTCCTCTATCAATAAATCTTCGATAAAACGCAACAAGTGTAAACTATCCTTCATGGTGTGAAAGTGAATAAATTGTTACCTATATTATAGTTCAGTCATTGTAAAACAAGATCAAGTCATTTCTGGCCTTGTCTTAACATTTCTTTACAAAACATCAGGTGAAATCTGGTGGTGGTTCAAAAAAACCTTTGCGATGATTATAGGTAGCAATCCAAATATCAGAAATACTAAATTATGAACTTTCAACCTAGTTATCATGGACAGAACAAAGAAGTCCAAGATGTTTTAAATGAGACTAACGATCTCATAAGCGAGGCAAACATACTACTTAATCATCAGTCAAGTCCAACACAGACATCTTCAACTGATAGTGACAATCTCGTTAGATCAAATTATACATTACAAAGAGAGATTAACAGGTTAAATCATAACATTGAAATAGAAAAGATAGAGGAATTAGCAGAATTGGGTAGCCCTTATAGTTACTACGAAAGTTCTTTTGATGACTATGATGATTACGGTGACTACTAATAAAAAATAAAGAACAATTAATCAAAGAGGTTGCAACTAATCATGAAAAACATCTTCAATTTATCGAAAGTTATTCCTTTTATCTGCATATCCCCATATATCATTACATCAATTATTGTTTCAATTCCACCAGCAAATGCTCAAAGTGCCGCTATAGGTCGCCAAGTATCAAAATCCTTAGCTCGCATCTGGGCTGAAAATTTCGCCGCTGGTGCTGGAAGAGAGGCGGGGCAATATATTGTTGTAGTAGCGACAGGGGCTGTACTATCAGGACAACAAGCCCAAAGATTTGTCAACTCAGGACAAACATATGTAAGACACGGTATAGTTTACTATTATGGACGACCATATAGAGTTTGTCAACACTTTCAAGGAAATACTCCAGTATCTTATGTTTATTACTGTTAGCTTGTCGGTTGGGTTGCATACCGTAATCCAACTTGATGATTATTTTCTATCTTGATTCGTTGGGTTTCATGAAATTATGATTAAAAATGTCATCATTTTGATTCTATTAGCTTTGGGAGGTGTGTTTTACCACCTCAATAGTGTAAATCAAAGAGCTTTGGAATGTGTTGCTTATGTACATGAAGGGGTTGATCTTACTGGAAGAGGAAAAAATAACTGTACCAATCCCGAACTTATTCCTTAATTTTCAGGGCGATCGCCTTTTTGTTTGTAGCAATGGCTTTAGTTTCATGTTATTCAACCCTACCTACATTTAAAAGCGATCGCCTTTTTGTTTGTAATCATGACTTCAATAACCCCTAAAAGCGTTACTATGAAAGGGGTGATCTCTTTTTGAGTGACAATCTCGCAGAGAAAAATTTTAAAATTATAAAACGGCAATATTAAGTTTTATGGAATTTAAACAATCTGTGTCCTTCGTTTTATCTGGATTATTGACTATCGCCAGCATAGCAAACACAACTTCAGCTATAGCTCAGGGTTCCAATTTTTTTCCTTCTTTTTTTGAATTATGTAATCGTTTACAGTCTCTTCCACAAGATCAAAAATACACTATAGAAATACTGCTACGAGAAGCAAAAACTGAAAATTGTCAAACAGCCTCAAATTATTTAACAAATCTTCAGAAGTTGTCTTTAGTTAATAATCAAATAGTAGATCTAACGCCTTTAGCTAATTTAACTAATCTTATCGAGTTGCGTTTACGTCAGAATCAAATAGTAAATGTAAATGCGTTAGCTAATTTAACTAACCTTACCCACTTAAATTTACAAACCAATCAAATAATAGACATAACCTCATTAGCTAATTTAACTAATCTTGAGGTATTGCTTTTATCAGACAATAAAATAAAAGATATAACTCCCTTAGCTAATTTTACTAATCTTAGGACTTTGTCTTTAATGGATAATCAAATAGTAGATGTAAGTCCTTTAGCTAACTTAAATAATCTTGAGGTATTGTTTTTATCAGACAATAAAATAAAAGATTTAACTCCTATATATAAGTTAGGTCTTCATGTGGATTTGTTAGGTGGAATTATTATCAACATCAGCCCTGAAGGAGTACCTGCTATCGATGGTGGTTATTCCTGTGAGTGTGATCGTTCTTCCTGTGTGTGCGATCGCCTTCAGCCCACGACTCCAACCCAACCCATCCCAGAGCTTAAAAAAAACTCTTATTGAGAAATATCCTCAACAAAATAGGGCTAATCCACGACAACCCTACTCAAAAATTACTTTGGCAAAATTTTGCCCCTGATACCCTATCCACTCCCCTAAGACTGCTCTCTTAGGTTTGGTGGGCAAAATGTATTCTAAGATACAGTCCTGCTGGCGAGCGAGTGGAAGGAACCACAAAGACACAAAGGACACAAAGATTGAGCGATCATAATGTAAGTTAAACTTATCACACAGAACCTAGAAGAGCCAACTCTTGAAATTTCAAACATTTAACACCGTACAAACAGGGAAAATTGGCCAAAAAAAACTCTCCCCAGAAAAGGGAGAGAGGGGGGTAAATATTTAAAAGCTTACCATTTGAGCAGATTAAACTGTTCCATATCAATCGTGTCGCGGTTACGATAGATAGTCAGGATAATCGCTAAACCCACGGCTGCTTCGGCTGCCGCTACGGTAATCACGAAAATAGTAAAAATTTGGCCTCGGATATTAGCGGGGTCAAGATAGTTGGAAAAACCCATTAAGTTAATGTTAACAGAATTGAGCATCAATTCGATCGACATTAAAACCCGGACAGCATTGCGACTGGTGACTAAACCATAAATTCCGATACAAAATAAAGCCGCCGCTAATAACAAATAATACTCTAACTGAATCTGCATGATACCTCTTTTTTTGGTCTTATTTAGGGGCGGTTAATTCTCTAGGTCGTTCGGGTAATGTTAAGGCTGTGGCCGTAGGTTCTTCAGCTTTTAGGGTAGGGATAAGGTCACGACGAGCTAAAATAATTGCTCCGACCATGGCCATTAATAATAGCACGGAAGCTAATTCAAAGGGTAGCAGGAAATCACTAAAGAAATGCTTACCGATTTCTACTAAAGTATTAGTTACCACTGCGGGAGAAGTGCTAGAAATTGACCAAGGTGTGATTAAAACCATGGTCGATAACAGCACAAATAAACCCACACAAACTAGAGCAGTAGATGCCTGACGAATCCAACGTTTAGGAATATCAGAAAAGTCCTCTTGCTTATTAACAAGCATAATAGCAAAGAGAATTAAAACGTTAATCGCACCCACATAAATTAGAATTTGTGCCGCCGCTACAAAGTCAGCATTTAGTAAGAGATATAAACCCGAAATGCTGATAAAAACACCACCCAATAAAAAGGCGGAATAAACGATATTAGATAATAGTACCACGCCTAAAGCTGTCCCGATTACTAGGGATGCTAAAATGCCAAAAGATACTATTTGAACGCCCTCGGCTAAATTCACAGTAGTTTCATCTCCTTTTATGTTTGAGAGTTATTAATTATTAGTTATCAGCTTCTGAAGGCAAGAGGTAACAGGCAAAAGACAGAATCTGGCAATTCTCCTACCTAAAAACCGTGACGGCTGATAGCTAACTGCTAATTAATCAGTAATTTCTTCCGGACGTTTACCGGCGCGTTGACTACCGGCGGGTAAATCGTGGGGTTCGATGACACCTTTAGGCAGATAACCTAATTCCCTCAGAGGTGTTACCATCGGGTCTTGGGTGACTTTGTAGGGTAAACGGCCTAGAGCGACGTTATCATAGTTTAATTCATGACGATCATAGGTCGCTAGTTCGTATTCTTCGGTCATCGATAGGCAATTAGTCGGACAGTATTCCACACAATTGCCACAGAAAATACAGACCCCAAAATCGATACTGTAGTGTTTGAGTTCTTTCTTTTTAATTTCCTTGTTAAAAGTCCAATCCACTACCGGTAAATTAATCGGACAAACTCGCACACAAACTTCACAAGCGATACATTTATCGAACTCAAAGTGAATTCTACCCCGATAACGTTCCGAGGGAATTAACTTTTCGTAGGGATACTGGACGGTAATCGGACGACGACGCATATGGTCGAAGGTAACGGATAAACCTTCGCCGATGTATTTCGCCGCTTGAATGCTACCTTTGGCGTAATCGCTGACTTGTTTGAGGATGTTAAACATGATGGTCAGAGGTATAGTAGGTTAACAGGGCAAAAACGGGAATTAACCGCCAAAAGCAAAGGGAAAAGCTAGTTTTAGGGCGGCAGTAAGTAGTAGGTTAACTAAAGATACCGGTAAAAGGAATTTCCAGCCTAAATCGAGTAATTGGTCAATGCGAACCCGGGGTACAGTCCAACGCAAGAGAATAGCGATGAAGATGAGAAAATAGGCTTTTAATACTGTCATCGTAATCCCGAGGGAAGCGGTGATAATTTGTAGCCAAGGATTGGTTTCACTCACTCCCAACCAGCCGGCCACAGCATTGACGGGGATAGGAAATTCCCAACCGCCAAGATAGAGGACGGCGAAAACTAGGGCCGACAGCACGAGGTTAACGTAGGAACCCACATAAAAGAGAGCGAATTTCATCCCCGCGTATTCGGTTTGATAACCGGCGACTAATTCCTCCTCCGCTTCTGGTAAATCGAAAGGCAGACGTTCACACTCAGCTAAAGCGGCAATCCAGAAAATCAGAAAACCCACCGGTTGGCGCCAGATATTCCAGCCTAAAATGCCATAACCGGATTGTTGTTCGACAATATCAATGGTACTGAGACTATTAGACATCATCGCGATCGCTAATACCGATAAAGCCAAGGGAATTTCATAACTAATCGATTGCGCCGCCGCCCGCAGGCCTCCCAGCAAGGAATACTTATTATTCGAGGCATAACCCGCCATTAATAAACCAATGGGGGCAATACTGGACAAGGAAATCCATAAAAAGATACCTACGTTTAGGTCAGTAATCAGCAGATTTTGACCGAAGGGGACGATGAGATAGGAGACAAACACCGGCATCACCACCAAAATTGGCCCAAAGAGGAATAACCAAGGGTCAGCCTTAGCGGGGACGACATCTTCTTTAAAGACTAATTTCAGACCGTCGGCGACTGGTTGTAAAACGCCTAAGGGTCCTGCGTATTCGGGCCCGATACGCTGTTGGACGGCGGCGGAAATTTTTCTTTCTAACCAGACGCAGACTAAAACCCCCACCGTGGCGGCAATAATCATCAGGAACATGGGTAAAGGCATCCAAATCGCTTTAGCCAGTCCTCCACTTAATCCCAAGTCTGTTAGGGATTTAATGAAACTTTCTTGTAAATCTATGCCTTGATTCATATTTGGCGATCGCTGTACTGTCGATAGTTCGGCATGGTTTGAAGATTTTTAAGCAAATCTTATAGCCTAGTATACAGTTAGTCGGTCTGAGGGTTATCAGTAAAGTGACAAAGGCTTCAACTCATTAGCAGCCAAGAGAGTCAAGCAATCTTGATTCCCCGTCCGAGAATAGCTATTAGTCAATAGTTAGCGACCGACAGCGCTAGGCACCTTCAGGGTGAAAGAAACTGAAGGAAATTCGGCGTTGCTGATTTGAGATATGAATCTTCTCTTGTGGGATTTTTAAAACCTAGACCCAAACTAACTTTTGGATGGGTGCAAGGTTGTCATTCATAGCTTAATTCAGCAACGCCGTCCCGATGAAAAAATTTTCACCCCCACAGATGAAAGAGGTTTCTTTCCCCACACCCTACATCCCACACCCTCTTTCCAGTCAGTGATCCCTGCTCCCTTGACTGTTGCCTTTTGCCTTCAGAAGCTGCTCACTGATTCTCAGCCTGATCAAGAAATAATCCGTCCCCAGAATCCCGTAAAAATTCGGGTTCCGTCTTTGAGAATATGAATTTCCACTTGATCCGATGCCCAATTAATCTGATCTTCCAGAGCGGGATTGAGGACGTGAATCCGTTGATTGCTAGAAGAAACGGGAGAATCGGGGGAATGAATAGCCAGGGATTCCACATAGGCCCCATCCACCAAAATATCTAACTGGGCCAATAATTCTTGGGAGTGGGGCGGTGCTTCGGTTGAGCGCAATTGTTCGATCGTAAATCCCGTGAAGGACATCACATTTAAGCCTTTTTCCTTAACATATTTAGCCAATTCTGTCAAGGCTTTTGCTTGCCAAAAAGGTTCACCCCCGGAGAAAGTTAGGCCGCTATTGCGGGGATTAGCCAAAATTTTGGCAGCTAGAGACTCAACAGTAATTAATTGATTGATCTCGAAGGACCAGGAAGCTGGATTAAAACAACCCCGACACTCGCGAGAACAACCCTGTACCCAGACCACGGCCCGACAACCGGGACCGTTAACGGCGGATTCATCCACATAGCCCATGATATTGAGATGATGGGCGGGAATTTGTGCTAATTGGGCAGCAATAATCAGACTCATCGCTTATAATCCTCGATCAATTCCTATCTTTTTCATGCTAGGGAAAAAAAGACAAAAATCGATCGCTCTTGCCATGATTTTTAACCTTTGACACACATCACCTGCTTGAGAGTGGCGACAATTTCCACTAGATCAGCCTGTTGATTCATCACCTGTTGGATCGGTTTATAAGCTCCCGGAATCTCATCAATAACTCCCTCATCCTTGCGGCATTCAACCCCTTGAGTTTGGGCGATTAAATCATCAAGAGTAAAAGTTTTTTTAGCCAGATTTCTCGACATCAAGCGCCCGGCCCCGTGGGAACAGGAACAGAAGCTATTATGTTCTCCTTTACCTTTAACAATATAAGATTGCGCTCCCATGGAACCGGGGATAATACCATAATCGGTTTCTCTGGCGCGGACGGCTCCTTTGCGGGTGACATAAACCTCCTCCCCAAAATGAATTTCTTTTTCGGCATAATTGTGATGACAATTAACCACTAAGAGGGGTTTAGTTGGTTTGCCTCCCGCTAGATGTTTTTCAACAATCCGTTTAAATCTAGCCATCATAATTTCCCGATTATAACGGGCATATTCCTGGGCCCATTGTAGATCGTGCCAGTAGGCGGTAAATTCTTCTGTACCGGCGACAAAGTAGGCCAGATCGAGGTCGGGTAATTTACCTTCTGCTAGTTTGGCTAACTCTTTGGCAGTATCAATATGACATTGGGCCAGTTGATTACCAATACCTCTAGAACCGGAATGGAGCATTAACCAAACTTGATTATCTGTATCTAAACAAATTTCGATAAAGTGATTACCACCCCCCAGAGAACCCATTTGTTTAAGGGCTTTTTTTTCTAGGTTTTGTACCCCTCGATGAATCTGTTTAAATTCCGCCCATTTTGGCCATTTAGTCACTTCCCTATCCACTTCCTTATTTTCCGCAAAACCGACGGGAATATTCGCCTCCACATCGAGGCGAATTTTTTTAAGTTTTCCCTGCAATTGTTCACCAGTAAAAGGCATTTTTAGGGCAGCCATGCCGCAACCGATATCGACTCCGACGGCGGCAGGAATTACGGCATCTTTGGTGGCAATCACCGAACCGACTAAAGCGCCTTTACCCAAGTGAACATCGGGCATTAAAGAAATGTGTTTATAAACAAAAGGTAGGGAAGCGACATTTTTGGCCATTTGGGTTTCTTGGGGTCCTAATTCATGCCCCGCCCAAGATAAAATCGGTGTCGGTGTGGAAATATCCAGAGTTTCGTAAGCCATAGTTTTTATGAAATAATCAGGTCAAAAGCCGATGTAACCAAGACAATAAGGCAATTTAGATTCTGCGATGAATTGAAGAAATTATTATCGGCGATTGTGTTTTAACACAGAGGATAAGCTGTTGACTGTCTAAATTACTCGTTCAGACTGCACCAGAGTTCTGAGCATTTGTACTAAAATTGTCAAGACGCAGTTTAAATGCAGTACAGCTTATTACCTATATTACATTATATACTACATTCGTGTTATCAACAAGTTCCCAGAAAGAGCAGGCATTGGGGAGCTTTTTGCTGTGATCGGTAAACAGTAAGCTGTTCAGCATCTAAATAGCGTATAACAGAAACAGTAACTTAGTCAAAAAATTCAATGATGAGCAATCTTACTGATTTACTCGCACTTCCATTTGGCAAACCTTTAGCTGAGATCGATGCCACAATCCTTGAGAGTTTTGGGGATAATTGTTACAAAATAAATGATCAGATTTATTTATTAACAATGAGTATTGACAATATTCCTGTATATAGAGGTCTTGCTTGGGTAGTTTCTGAGCGGGCAGCCGCCTGGATTTTTACAGGTCGTTGGTCTGATGATGAAATCAAACTGCCGCCACCAGATATTCTTTTACCAATGTTCACTATAAAAGATTATCAAAGTGTTTGTGAATTTGGCCAGCAAGTAGATCCGAAAAACTTTGTTAATGATCTTCCAGGGCCGCGAAGAGTAAAATTTAGCAACTACACTTACTATTATCGCATGGTAGAACCCCGTCAATCGGATGATCCTATTGGTATCGAGATCGATCGCCGACCAGAACAGTATAGGTATTGGGGAAATTCTCTAGTCATTATTAATAGTTGGCAAAGAACGATAACTAAAACCTTTCTTGACTTTCAACAATGTTCTCTTAACAATTTAAGAGGAGGGGGAGTCAATACTGGTAGTCATCTTATTCAGTTGAGAAGTTTTGGAAAGCCTGATAATTATCGGGAATCTATTTTATCTGTTTTTAATCCACCTACTCTATGCTATTTTGATTTGGGCTTAGAATTTGTGCCTTCTGTAGATATGCGTTTGGCCTACATCTACATCTATTTACAACCTAACTGTAGCAGTTTATTTTCCGAGGAAACCCGTTCTTCTACCTTTAGAGTTTTTTCTGGTGATCTTCTTTACGGAAATAGATTAATTAGTGCCTCTGAATTAGAGGATTTTCCTGGGTTAATTAACAGTTTTCAAGATAGCAGATTTAAACGATATGACACCGATACTTATATTCAAGAAATAAATGGAATACGCACAGGAAAAATTGTTTTTACTCATGATTACATAATCTTATATTAATAAGTAGGTGGGTGGAATTAAATATAAGATGAACGTAGGTTGGGTTGAAGCATGAAACCCAACGCCCGCTCATGTTAGGCTACCGCTAACCCATCCTACAAATAATTGTGCCTCCCTACTTAGCACGATCTTTCAGTTATTAATAAAGTAAAGTGGCTCTTCTGGTTTCTGTGTGGAAACGAGGTCTATACTGATACTTTCTTCCGCAAAATAGCCCTAAAAGTCTTGCCCGATAAGCATTTCACGATTCCATAAGCAAAAATTATCACACAAAGTCGAGAAGAGCCGTAAAGTGCGGTAAATTTCTGAACTCTGGTAATGATCTTGATGTCTGAGATTCATATTTTCTACTTAAAAGAGAGGAAGTGAGGGATTTCCACCACCACTCCAGGGAAACCAAGGAGAGCGAGCATGGAGTGGTAAGAACTAAGAGTTTGTCTCACTTCTGACTCCTTTCCTTCACCACTAACTCTTTGATCCCGAACTGACATTAGCAATACTACCAAAAAGGTTCGGATACCTACACTATCAAGAAAGCGGGGTTATTTTGCACTATAGAGATAACAAAGGAACTGATAGGGGTGGGTATCGCCTAAAAACCGAGTACAGTTCCGATTCTAGAAGTCACTATAATTTGTATCGGAGCAGCACAAAGATTATGGGAAAAGTAGTTGGAATTGACTTAGGGACGACTAACTCCTGCGTCGCGGTTATGGAAGGGGGTAAACCCACCGTTATCGCCAACGCCGAAGGATTTAGAACCACGCCCTCAGTCGTCGCCTACGCCAAAAGTGGCGATCGCCTAGTAGGACAAATCGCCAAACGTCAAGCGGTAATGAACCCGCAAAATACTTTTTATTCCGTCAAACGCTTCATCGGCAGGAAATTCAACGAAGTTACCAACGAAGCGACAGAAGTATCCTACAAAACTCTCCAAGACGGCAACGGCAACGTTAAATTAGACTGTCCCGCCCAGGGCAAACAATTCGCCCCCGAAGAAATTTCCGCCCAGGTACTGCGGAAACTGGTGGAAGATGCCAGTAAATACCTCGGCGAAACCGTTACCCAAGCAGTCATCACCGTACCCGCTTATTTTAATGACTCCCAACGTCAAGCCACCAAAGATGCCGGGAGAATTGCTGGGGTTGAAGTTCTCCGCATTATCAACGAACCCACCGCCGCCTCTCTTGCCTACGGATTAGACAAAAAAGCTAACGAAACCATTCTCGTTTTTGACTTGGGTGGGGGAACCTTTGACGTATCGGTTCTAGAAGTGGGTGATGGTGTCTTTGAAGTTCTCGCTACCTCTGGAGATACTCATCTCGGTGGTGATGACTTCGATAAAAAAATCGTTGATTATCTAGCCGGAGAATTCAAAAAAGTTGAAGGAATAGATCTCCGTCAAGATAAACAGGCCCTGCAACGTCTCACAGAAGCGGCAGAAAAAGCCAAAATTGAGCTTTCTAGCGTTACCCAAGCGGAAATTAACCTGCCCTTCATCACCGCTACCGCCGAAGGACCAAAACACCTAGATACTACTTTAACCAGAGCTAAATTTGAGGAAATTTGCGCCGATTTAATTGATCGCTGTCGGATTCCCGTCGAAAATGCCATCCGTGATGCCAAAATCGATAAATCTGCCCTCGATGAAGTGGTTCTCGTCGGTGGTTCAACCCGGATTCCCGCCGTTCAAGAATTAGTTAAAAAAGTTCTGGGCAAAGATCCTAACCAAAGCGTTAACCCCGATGAAGTGGTAGCCGTAGGTGCCGCTATTCAAGGTGGTGTCCTCGCTGGTGAAGTCAAAGATATTCTTCTGCTTGATGTTTCGCCCTTGTCTTTGGGTGTGGAAACCCTCGGCGGTGTGATGACGCGGATTATTACCCGCAACACCACTATTCCCACCAAAAAATCGGAAGTTTTCTCCACAGCAGTGGATGGACAAACTAACGTGGAAATCCACGTCCTGCAAGGGGAACGGGAAATGGCCAAAGATAACAAGAGTTTGGGAACTTTCCGACTCGATGGCATCCCTCCCGCTCCTCGTGGTGTGCCTCAAATCGAAGTGGTTTTCGACATCGATGCTAACGGTATTCTCAATGTCACCGCTAAGGATAAAGGTACAGGAAAAGAACAATCGATCAGCATCACCGGCGCTTCTACCTTGCCCCAAAATGAAGTGGAACGCATGGTAAATGAGGCAGAATCGAACGCCTCGGTGGATAAGGAACGTCGCGAACGCATTGAACGCAAAAATCAAGCTGATTCCCTGGTTTATCAAGCTGAGAAGCAGTTGGAAGAGTTAGGCGATAAGGTTCCTCCATCCGAGAAAAATAAAGCCCAGGGATTGATTAAGGATCTGGAAGAAGCGATCGCTCAAGACGATGATGGTAAGATCAAAACCATCCTACCGGAATTACAACAAGCCCTCTACGCGATCGGTAGCAGTATGTATCAGCAAGGAGCCCCTAGCAATCCCACCGGTGGCAATGATGACAATGGACCCTCTGGCGGTGCTGGTGGTGGCGATGATGTCATCGATGCGGAATTCTCCGACGCTAAATAAAAATTAAGTTCTTAGCTTCGGGAAGGACACAAGTTAACTTGTGTCCTTTTTTTGTTGCAGCTTTCTTACAGATAAGGTTGTTACTGAAAATTAGGACTAAACTTAAGTAGAGCATCTTGGAGAACTAAGATTAAGAAAATGGAAATTTACCAATTTAGCCAACGCCAGACAATTATTATGGCTATTCTAGTCCTCTATCTCGGTAAGTATTTAACCAAAAATATCAAATTTCTGCGAGATTATAACATTCCTGATGCCGTTGCTGGTGGTGTCTTAGCTTCCTTATTTTTCGGTCTATTTTTTGCTGTTTTTAAATGGCAAATTGAATTTACCCTTAATGTTCGGGATGCCCTGTTAATCGTTTTTTTTACTACTATCGGACTGTCCTCAAAACTAAAAACCCTGCTGCAAGGGGGTAAACCCTTGCTAATTTTATTAATAACCGCCGTGGTTTATCTCATTCTACAAAATTTAGCCGGGTTAGGAGTGGCAAAAGTGATGGGATTGGATTTACCCATCGGTTTGATTGCTGGTTCCGTTTCTTTGAGTGGGGGTCACGGGACTGCCATTGCTTGGGCTCCTATTTTTCGTGATAATTATGGCATCGTCAAAGCATCAGAAATCGGTGTAGCTAGTGCTACTTTTGGGCTAGTTTTAGGGGGAATTATTGGCGGACCGGTGGCTCGATGGTTAATTACGAGAAATCGACTGCGAGCCAATAATCAAGATCAAGATTTAACGGTGGGAATTAAACAAACCCAGAGGAATGTTAATATCGATTACAATACGATGCTCCATTCGATCTTGGTGATTGGTTTAACTATCGGTTTGGGTATTCAGATTAACTACTGGGTAACTCCCCTCGGTTTAAAATTGCCAGATTTTGTCACCTGTTTATTGGCAGGAATTATCCTGACTAATACCGTACCTTTGCTATTGAAACGCTTTCCTTGGCCTGCTAATACGCCCTCTTTAGCCTTAATTTCTGATGTTAGTCTCGGTTTGTTCCTATCTATGTCCTTGATGAGTTTACAATTATGGACATTGATCGATTTGGCTGGACCGATTGCTATCCTGTTATTAGTGCAGTTCTCACTCAGTATTATTTATACTGTTTTACTGGTCTTTCCCTTAATGGGAAAAAACTATCATGCTTCAGTAGTTTGCGCCGGTTATTTGGGTTTAACTCTAGGGGCAACTCCCACAGCTATCGCCAATATGACAGCAGTAACGGAAAATTTTGGGGCTTCTCCCCAGGCATTTATTATTGTTCCTTTGGTGGGGGCATTTTTTATTGATTTGTTTAATGCTTTTATCATCCAGCAATTTTTGAATTTTCTGACTTAAAAATTTTTACCGATCAAGTGATCATTGAGGAAAGTTCACTAATCTTGTCCGTCAAGATTGGCCAAAGCTTGCGGTAAAATCGGAATAATACCAAATCCGTTTTTAATAATATGATTAACTGCCAATCAAACTTTAAAAACCCAGTTATGGACTGTTTCTCCCTGTCCCAGCGCTCCCCGTTTCCACAAGGACACAAGTTAACTTGTGTCCCTTTTCAGGCTCAAAATCAGAAATTAGGCTAATCCGACTAATTTAGCGCTGTATTCCCACATTTTTGCGCCTCTTTCATCGTCGCGAGCTTGAGGAGAAACCCTTTGTACAAAGGATTTACCCTCTTTTTTCTGACGGTTGCCCCAACTCCAGTAAGCACCGGATTGACGGTATTCGGGGTCAGCCACCACCATGGCCACTCTTTCCCCGGCTAATTCTTGGGAAACATAGCCACCGGTGATATTTTTCTGGAACCAGGGGAAAAACTGCTGGAAAAAGGGGTAATGATTGCGGAAAAGGGGTGTATCGGCCACACAACCCGGATAGAGGGAAGTAAAAGTGATTCCGGTGGATTCGTGATAGCGTTTGTGCAGTTCCCGCATGGTGAGAACATTACAAACCTTACTATCTTTATAGGCCTTGACCGATTCAAATTTTTTACCGTCGGCCATAGTAATCGGCTCTTTGAAACCCTTGGCAAACCCGTCTAAATCGCCCAAATCGGGACGAGGAGGAATTTTGCCGCCTAATTCATCGGGATTATGGGTGACAGTGCCGAGAATGACTAAACGCCGGTCGGGAGAGGGGGAATTTTTTAGATCTTCCAAGAGCAAATTCGAGAGCAGGAAATGACCTAAATGATTGGTGGCCATGCTCAATTCATAACCTTCGGGACTTCTTAAGGGTTCTTTGAGCAAAGGCAGATAGATAGCGGCATTGCAGACTAAAGCGGTTAGAGATCTGCCCAAGGCCCGGAAATTTTTAACGAAGCGCCGGACGCTATCAAGGGAACCGAGGTCGATAAATTCAATACAGTAGTTATCCCGGGGAATGTTTAATTCCTTGGCCGCCTGTTCCATTTTCGGGATATCCCGACAGGCCATAACCACAAACCAACCTCTTTGAGCAAGGGATTTAGCGGCGTAGAGACCGACTCCAGAAGTTGTCCCAGTAATGATCACCGTGGGTTTTTGATCTTGTACCATTGTTTGATAGTTTTCGTTAATCGCTCTGGTCTAGGGAATATCCAAGGGATTCCGATCATAAATTTTATCGGTTGTCTTACCTGACCCCAGGGTTCCCTTTACATAACTTCAAATTTTCGTGAGTGTTCACTTATCAGTAATCAGTAATCAGTGATCAGTTATCAGTGATCAGACTTGAGTTTTAAGTTTACCGATCTTCCCACTCCCCACTTCCCCACCTCCCCAATTAACGAATGGGTTTAGCTAAATCACCGATTTTGAAACCATTACCGGTAATGATGCGACCGACGCTAGATTGACCATCAGCTTCGACAATTTCGAGAGTGCCAATCGGTTGAGTAATCTGACGGATAACCTTACCCGTTTGGGGATCCTTGACCGTTTGAGTCGTCCTTTCGATGGAAATGCGTAAACCAACACGATAACCCTCTCCCGTACCTTTATTGAGAATTACCTGATTTCCCGCCACGGCAGCCACTAAAGCGGTGACAGTCGGGAGCGAGCGGGGTGTAGCGGCGATTTGGTCGGCTTTATTGTTGAGATTATCCACCACCTGCGCTACTGCCTTATCGGTGGCAATACTGAGTAATTTCCCTTCGTTGGAGGTTTGGGAACCACCCCCAACCCCTAAAACCACGGTTGAACCATCGGATTGATTGGCACTACCATCTCCCTGAGCGGTGGTAATAATTTCGGCCGTGGTGGTATTAATTGCTCGGACATTCAACTTGACAAAAGCATCGGTTTCTGTCTTGGCGGTGCTAAAAATAATAAACGAGCCACCGGATTGTTTTTTTTGTAAATCGAATTGGGTAATCGAACCGATAATCACCACGTCCACCCCCAAAATTTGCCCGATTTGAGCGGCGGTAGCGGCATCTACCCGTCCCGAAGCCCCAAAATTTTGTTCTCTGAGGACAGCATCAATGCGACTGCGCTCAATGACTGTATAGCGACCACTTTCCACCAATCTATTGACGAGAATATCACTGACACCACTGGCTCCACCATTGAGAAATGTTAACCACTGGGGATTACTGAGACCGCTATAATCGAAGTCTAAAACCGCTACGCGCACCTTTTCGCTTTTTTGGGCTAAGAGTAATGGTAAATTGTTAGAGGTAGCTTGGGAGAAAGCCGGTGCGTTGAAGCTAAAACCCAAACTAGAAGCGACTCCCACAAGGGTAATCAGGGCAGAAAAACCACGGATACTATCTCGATCGAACATGATAAGGGGTTCTCCAGTCAAATAGAATATAGATCATAATCATCTCAGAATTACTCTAACTATCGAGAGTGATCAAGAGCGAGAATTTTGAATGGCAGTAATTAAACCTCTTACTTCCTCGGTTCCCTCGGAAGCTTCAAAGGAAGTGGGAAATTTACCCTTAGCAATCATCCGCAATCCCAAGGGGGCAATACTTAATAAACCCTGTAAATCGCGCCAATAATTGCCCAGCACATAGAGGCCGAATTGGCGTTCATCCACCCATCCCCCTGCTTTGACTAATTCCACTAAAACTTTCCGGTGACGAATGGGACGACTACTATCGGCCGACTTGCGAGCGAGTATTTCCTGTTTAATTTTACCGATCTGATCCATAGGAGCCACTTCCATAGGACAAACCGCATTACAGAAATAGCAACGAGTACAACCCCAAACCCCTGCGGTGCCTTGGTTATAAAGTTCTAGGCGACTTTCCTGATTACCATCGCGGGAATCTGCTAGGGTGCGCTGCGCTTTTGCTAAAGCATGGGGCCCGACAAAATCGGGATTCACTTGCTTGGCATTACATTCCGAATAACAGGCGCCGCACATAATGCAGTTACCCATCTGATTGAGATTGGCTCTTTCTTCGGGAGTTTGCAGAAATTCTCGTTCGGGAATGGTGCGTGCTTGACTACTAATATAAGGTTCAACCTTTTCTAAATCGTCCCAAAACGGTTGCATATTGACGATTAAATCCCGGATAATCGGTAAATTCCCCAGGGGTGCGATCGTGATTTCGGGAATTTCTCCGGCATCTTTTTGGCTACAATGGTTTAATTCACTGGCGATATTTTTTTGACAAGCCAAGGCCGAACGGCCGTTAATTTTCATCGCACAGCTGCCACAAATTGTATTGCGGCAATTTTTGCGAAAGGCCAAAGTTCCATCAAGTTCCCATTTGATGCGATTAAGGCAGTCGAGAATTGTATTTCCCGCCTCCACCTCTAGGGTAAAATTTTCTAGGTAAGGGGTGTCGTTGGGTCGTTGACGCAGAATTTTAAAATAAACTTCCATACTCGGCACGGGGGTGAGGGACTCCTAATACTCAGGATAATCGATGTTAACGGGCCAAAGGGGAGCTAGTAATGGTAATTAATCCTTAAGATTTTCCCCGGTCGGTTGAGCCAAGGGGTGGGTATCTAGACCTAATCATAGATGGGGAAGTCGATCGAAAACAGTTTAATCCCCCCGGATTTACTGCTCTGGGTCATTAGTTTTTTGCCAACTCCAACCACAAGTATAGTTTCTCAATTCCTTGCTAGGTATAGCTTAAACGGTTTTATGTCCTCACTTTCTCCTTCCTGTTTTCCTCGCACCCGACCAAAAATTGCCAGAGTCTTGGCCAAAAATTTCCTCTCCCCCACAAGGTTTACACTTACTACCTAGTCTGGGGTCTTCTTAGCACGATTGTCATCACCGAACCATCAGTTTTAAAAAATTTATTATTCCCCTCTAGACATTTTTGGCAAGATTTTTGGTATGATCAATTTGTCAGTGTAAACTTAATTGACAGTCAGTCAAAAATCAAGGGACATTAAAAAGTACCATGAGTGATATCTCTCCTACTCCCCTAACCGGGAAAGCTCTACTACAAAAAGTCAAAGAGTTATCCCACTTACCCCGTCGCGAAACAGCAAAACGTTGTGGTTACTACTCTCAAAGTAAAGATGGCCAAGTTCGGGTCAATTTAACCGACTTTTACGATGCTGTTTTAGGTGCAAAAGGGGTTCCTCTCGATCCCGAAGGGACTAAAGATGGCCGCGGCCGCGAACCCACTTTCCGGGTTAGTGTCCACAAAAATGGTCAAATCGTCATCGGTTCCACCTATACCGAACAAATGAACTTGCAGCCCGGCGATGAGTTTGAAATCAAACTTGGCTACAAGCACATCCACCTCAAACAAACGGAATCAGAAGAATCGGTAGAAGCTTAAATAGGTTACGGAGTAGGGATAAGGACAAAAAAAATCGGCAGTCAAAAGGGCTAGTTTTGACAAGACCGACCAAAAAGACAATATAGATTCTTACCCCTAATTCTAACCCCTGACCGCCTCTTTTATCAACTTGAGGGGTTTTCCTTAAGCACTTTTTCTTCTTTTTCGCAACCCCCTAGGGATGGATTTTTGTTGGAGCTAGGCTTTACCAGAGCAAAGTTCCACAGTTATCCTATGCCTAGGGGGTTGGTTTTATGGGTGTTAGGAGACAGGAGACTCCGAGTTAGTATTCAGGAGATTATTTTTGTTTATTCTTCCCACACCCCACACCCTACACCCCACACCCCACACCCTACACCCCACACCCCACACCCCTAATTGACAATGGAGATTGCCGCCTTAATAAAAATTATTATTTTCCTGTTAGCCTGGTTAATTCTCTGGCTGCCCATTGCCATGGTTTTAGGGAGTCGTTTGGGATGGCAACCGCTGCAAGGGACAAAACCTGACCAAAAATTGCCCCTAGTGGCCTCTCTTTACGCCTTGGCTCCCTTAGTTATCTGGGGATTATTAAAGATAGAGGGGAGCAGCCTCCATAATTACGGATTAATTTGGTCATTTTCCCTATTTATCTCCCTAGCTAAAGGATTAATCCTGGCAGTGGTGGGATTAGGGATAATTTTTTTCCTAGAGGGGATTTTGACCTGGGTACATTGGCAGCCAAAAAATCTAACTCGTGCTTTTTCCTTGAGTTTACCCCTGTTGATAGTGGCCCTCTGGGTGGGTATTACCGAGGAATTAATCTTTCGGGGCATCTTTTTGAGCCAATTAAGCCAAGAATACGGTTTTTGGGTGGCGGGAGCCATTTCTAGCCTAATTTTTGCCCTGCTGCATCTGCTTTGGGAACGTCAGCAAACACTGCCGCAACTACCCGGTTTATTTCTGATGGGCATGGTTCTGGTCTGGGCGCGGGCGATCGATCATGGTAGTTTAGGATTAGCTTGGGGACTTCATAGCGGTTGGGTGTGGGGATTAGCGTTGCTAGACAGTGCCGAATTGATGTCTTACAGCGATTCTGGGTTAGCTTGGATTAAAGGTATCTATAACCAACCTTTAGCGGGTTTAGCCGGCATTCTTTGCCTCTTGGGGACAGCTTGGGGGTTAAACCTGCTTCAGTAGCCAAAAGCCGGTAAAAGTGCGACCAGAATCATCCGGTTGTATGAGGAGAAAGTGCAAACCTTGGCTTTGCTCTTTAGTTGCCTGATAAACATTGGCTGCCAGGGCCACTTCTTCATCCTCGTAGGTCAGAAAAATCCAACGCTCATTTAGACCCGATTCCAAGACCAAACCGCCCGATCGCCCCGTTTCTGTGGGAATATGATCGATAAATACCGGGTTAATTTCCTCCAACCAACGAGCGATGGCAAGAGATTTTTTACCACCGGTAATAACCACACCGGGGATCATTAAAGTGGAGGCTAAACCTAATTTTAAAGGAGAAAAGGCCTCTGGTAGGGAAAGAATCGGTATTCGGCGATCGCCAAAAAAGTTAACTAAATCAACGGCGGGAAAACGAGCAAAACGCCACTCTTGACCTAAAAATTGCTCCGGTAGGGGTTGCGGTGGAGGAGAGTCGATATTGATGGGGATTTGTCGCAATTCTAGCTGTTTTTTCAGGGCTTTAACGTGACGGGTTAACTCAATTTTGATCTGTAAATTTTGACCAGCGAGGAGAAATAAATTGGCGCATTGGGGGCGAAAAACTTGGATAATTTCCGGAGGGGAGACTTGACAAGCTTGCTGTAACTGTTGGGTTAACCAGTCGCTATTAGCTTGGGATTGGGGACAGGAATTTTCATAGATAAGATGACCGAGAGAATCTAAAATTAACAATTGCCAGACTGTCTCAAGAGGAGAAGAAGATGAAGATTTATAAAAATCCGCTTGCCAAATAGTCATAATTGAGTAAAAAGCCACCAGTAAAAAGTCAAAAAATGGTCAGGAGTAGAGGTCAACTAAAAATTTTACCTTACCAAGACTTTAAGAATAAACCTCTTGCATATAGCGGTAAGCGCTTGAGTGAGATACAGACCAAGCTTTGCCTAGCATGGTTTATAGCTCGTGATACTGTACCTCATACGACTGCACACCGCTATAATTAATTTTTGAAGGTTTAAAAACGGCAAAAATAAGGATTAAATTGCCTAAAATTTGTAAATAAACCATTTAATTGATTATTATTTATACTAAATCCGTTGAGCAACGCACAGAAAACGGGTTTCTCCGAGAAACCCGTTTTCTGCTGATGCACTCATGCAAAAAAGGGAATAAATAATCAGTCTTTAATAACCAGATTCAGTATTATTCTTAATTCTCCTGACTACTGAAGACCGGCTACTGACGACCGGCTACTGACTCCTAACCCTAACAACAATTTTTGATTTTTACAAGAGGTCTAATCTAGGAGCGAGACAAAAAAGGCTATATACTAGGGAAAGCTATAGCAAAAAATGTCAAGACAATGGAAGAAAATTGGCTAGAAATTGGGACAATAGTAGCACCCCAGGGACTGGAGGGAGAATTGCGAGTTTTATCGGTATCAGATTTTCCCGAACGTTTTCAGAAGCAAGGGATAAGGGGAATACAAGGACCCCAGGGGGGAGAAATCCGAGAAATTACTCTGCTCAGGGGACGTGGGCTACCGGGCAAAAATGTTTATGTTATCAAGTTAGAGGGGGTTGAAAATCGGGAACAAGCCGAAGCTTTGCGCGGATATAAATTATGGGCGAATAAACTAGAAAAACCTCGCCTAAAAGCGGATGAATATCATGTTAGTGAGCTAGTAAACTTGGAGGTTTATCATCACCTGACAGGAGAAAAAATCGGGGTTGTGGTAGATATTTTGTGGGCGGGTAATGACATTTTAGCAGTGCAACTAGAAGCAAATCTCGCCTCCGTCAAGAAAAAAAGTCCATCCTCCGACTCAGGGGCCCAGGCCCTGGTCCCCTTCGTCAAAGAAATTGTTCCACTGGTAGATCTGAAAGCGGCACGCATCGAGATCTCGCCACCACCGGGGTTATTGGAGATCAATTTATCCTAGGCTGATTCTTGATGGTGGATTTCGACAAAGATAAGGTAACACTGGAACAGTAAGGATTAGCTGCTGTTTTGGCTAACTTTAAGAATACCTAGTCATCGTTACGGACTGCTACCGTGACAATTTTTGATTTTTAGAGGAAGTCCACTTTTGCCCCGGAAATGGGTAATCTCAAAAGGAAAGACAGATATTATTTTGATGAAAGGCTATGGGTATCAGCATCCTGAGAATTTGGGCGATCGCAGCTAATAGTTTTCGCGAGGTTATTCGCGATCGCATTCTTTACTTTATCGGGTTTTTTGCCTTGTTGATGGCCTTCGCTTGGCGTTTATTACCAGAAATTGCGGTGGGAACCCATGAGAAAATCTTTCTTGACTTGGGATTAGCCGCTATCGGACTATTAGGGATAATTGTCGCGGTTTTTGTGGGTACAGGGCTAATTAATAAGGAAATTGACAAGAAAACTATTTTAGTTTTGATTCCTAAACCCCTGAGTCGGGCCGAATTTATCCTTGGTAAACACTTGGGTTTGTCCGGGGTTTTAGCGGTGATGTTGGGGGTAATGTTGGTGATTTACCTGCTGATGTTGCTGGGGATGAAAGTATCTTTTCAAGCTTTACCCCTGATTGTTTCGGTTTTCTATCTCGGTTTGGAATTAATTCTCATCGCGGCCGTGGCGATCGCTTTTGGGGTATTTACCAGTTCGATTTTAGCCACGTTAATGACTTTTGGGGTCTATCTAATGGGTCACATCAGCAAAGACCTGATCCAATTGGGTATAATCAGCAAAAATCCCAATATTCTCGCTATCACTAAAAATATTTATCTAATTCTCCCAGATTTGGAGAGATTGAATTTTAGAAACGAGGCCGTTTATGGTTTGCTCCCTAGTGCTGATGTCTTAATCGGTAATGCCCTCTACAGTCTCGTTTATACTGGTCTATTATTGGGTATCTCCATCCTCATCTTTTCACGACGACAATTTTAAATGGCCTTGCCGAATGTCATCGCCATCGATTAGTTTATAGACATGATTAGCCATGAAATTAAAGGCACAACTGCATATTTTAAGTCGAGAAGCGGTCAATTACGGACTGGCAACCGTGGTCATGGAAGAAGCGGTTAATCCCGTCCTGGCAGCTTTTGCTAGACAGTTAAAACATTTACAATACTATGTAGTTCAGAATAGCCAAGGTGATTGGTTACTAACCACCTTAGCCCATCGGCAGCAGCCACAACAGGAAAAAAGGGTAATCTATGCCTTTGCTACAGAAAAAATGGCCCTATCCGCCCAAAATACTGCTAATTCACCCCTATCAACGCTCCTGATTCCTGTAACCCATCTTTTATTCCAATTATTTGCCGTAGAAAAAGTAGATAGTATTATTTTTCTTGAAAATGCACACACCGCTCAAACAGGAAAAGAAATCTCCCGGACCCAATTAAAGGCCAATATTGAAAAACAACTACAAAAACTGGGGACAATTCCTGCCAATCTTGCTTAATTAGTTATCAATAGGGAAAAGTTAATTATCTGCAATGGCCTTTTTTACTCTTACTCAGATTACCATGACCGAGCCAACCCGATTAAACTATCACGATACCTATTCTTGTCCCGTCTGTCGCCATGGTAAAATTGCCACTTTACCACTCATGGAAGCCTATGCTTGTAACTTTTGTCAACACATTTTTACTGCTAATTTAGAACAACAGGTTTTAAAAATGGCCGATAGTCAATTACCCTTAACTTGGTATTGGAATGGTAAGTATTGGCAGGGTTTACCGAGAGAAGGAATGGAGATAGCAGGTTTTTACTTAATTATCGGTTTAGGATTTGTGATTTTTCCCACAGCAATTGTGACTACGGGAGCCTATCTTTTTCCTCCAGTCGAGGGGAGTCCTTTGTCATGGGTGCCTCTATTTTGGTCGATTTTAACCTTTATTTGCCATGCTATTTGTTTACTCTGGTTAATTATCGAATATTATCAGTTTCCCGTTAATATGTATCTGCGGGCTTTGGCTCGTCGTTGGCAAAATTCTGTCGTCACTAGATTATTATCCTAGGAAACATTCAATCCCAGAAAGGGGAGATGGGAATTATGAATTATGAATTATCAATTATCAATTATCAATTATGAATTAGGAGAGTGAGGATAAAAAATCTGATAACTGATAACTGATAACTGATAACTGATTACTGTTCCCTAAATTATCCCCAAAGGACAAAATTGACCCGATAATTCTAGTTTATTGTTTTGCAGCAGATATAAACCGTACTCAATTCCTTCTACTACTGCTTGATAGGAAGCTTCCAAAATATTACTAGACACTCCCACGGTAGTCCATCTTTGTTGACCGTTACTGGACTCGATTAAAACCCTAGTTTTCGCTGCCGTCCCCGAACCACTATCGAGGATTCTCACTTTATAATCGGTCAGGTGAAAGTTAGCAATTTCGGGATAGAATTTGACTAAAGCCTTTCTTAAAGCCCGATCTAAAGCAGCCACAGGCCCGTTACCCTCGGCCACTTCTAATAAATCTTCCTCTTTTACCCGTACTTTAATTGTAGCGATCGCATTACCACTATCCCGGAGCATATCACAATAAACTTGGAATCCTTTTAATTCAAAAAGGTAGCTTCTTTGTCCCAAAGCTTCCCGCATTAATAACTCAAAACTAGCTTCGGCTGCTTCAAATTGATAACCCTCACTTTCCAAGATTTTTAAACGTTCCAATATTTGCCGACAGGTGGGATCATCTTTATTTAAATCGATGCCAAAACTGCGCGCTTTCGCTAAGACATTACTTAATCCCGATTGGTCAGAAATGACAATGCGACGCTGATTCCCGATCGCTTCCGGGTTAATATGTTCGTAGGTGAGGGGATTTTTCGCCACCGCAGAAACGTGAATTCCGCCTTTATGGGCAAAAGCAGAACGTCCGACGAAGGGAGCGTGATCATCTGGGGCTAAATTGACCATTTCGCTGATTTTTCGGCTAGTTCCCGCCAATCGGCCTAATTGATTTTCTTCTAGGCAAGAAAAGCCCATTTTTAACTGAAGATTGGGAATTAAAGTACATAAATTGGCATTGCCGCAGCGTTCCCCATAACCGTTAATTGTGCCTTGAATCATGCGTGCGCCCTCGTTAACTGCCGCTAAGGAGTTAGCCACGGCGGTTCCTGCGTCATTATGAGCATGGATGCCTAATTGAGGCGCATTTTCATCATCGGGATCGATACCCAATTGCTGCCGCACTTTCTCCACGATAGGGGCGATTTCTTGGGGTAAAGTGCCGCCGTTGGTATCACAGAAAACTAACCATTCGGCCCCGGCATCCCTGGCGGTTTTGAGGGTTAAAAGGGCGTATTCGGGGTTATTTTTGTAACCATCAAACCAATGTTCGGCATCATAAATGACTCGTTTTCCCTGACAGCGTAGATACTCGATCGTATCTCCTATCATGGCTAAATTCTCCTCCAGACTGGTTTTTAAGCCCTCTGTGACGTGCAGATCCCAAGATTTGCCGAAAATTGTCACCCAACGGGTTCTAGCGGCGAGAATGGCGGTTAACATCCGATCTTCCCGGGCCTCGACATGGGGGCGACGAGTGGAACAAAAAGCGACTAATTCTGCTTGTTTTAGGGGTTCTTCGTGCAGTTTCCAGAAAAATTGACCGTCTCTAGGGTTTGCCCCTGGCCAACCGCCTTCGATAAAAGGAATACCCATCCGATCTAATTCCCTGGCGATTTTAATTTTATCTTCTAGGGAGAGGGAAATACCTTCTCGCTGGGCCCCATCCCGGAGAGTAGTGTCATAGACCCAAATGCGCTTACCATTGTTCATAGAAATAGTCAATAAGTGTTAATATTAATTAATAACTGTAGCAAGTTAAAATCACGCCCCTAATGCCTAGAATAACAGTTTACGGTCAAACAATCACCTGCGATCGAGGTGCAAATCTTCGTTCAGTTATCAGTTATCAGTTATCAGTTATCAGTTGTCAGTTTTGAATGAACAGTATTAAGTGTTAAAGTGTTAGAGCATTAAGTGGCAAGTTCGGAGCCTTCTTTTCACTGATTAATGATTACTGTTTACTGTTCACTGTTTACTGTTTACTGATTAAGGTTATCAAATGAACGAGACAATAATTTTTCGGATATCACCAATAATTCGGGTAACTTTATTAAGTTTATATGTGGCGTTAACCATCCCTTTACCCTTTTTAGCAAAAGTAACTAATTCCCCTGTTAGTCCCAATTTTCTCTGGTTAGGAATCAGCTTAGGATTAATCGCTTTATACGGAGCTTTAAGTGAAAGAGTGATTTTATCAGAGACAGGGATACAAGTTACCTATCCCCAATGGTTTCCCGCTTTTCTTCGCTCTGGTTGGTGGTTAAATTGGACAGATATAAAAGAACTTAAATGTCGCAGTACAGGACAGGGTGGTTTAGTTTATTATTTCCTTGATCGCTCCGCGGAAAAAGCCTATTTATTGCCGATGCGAGTAGCGGGGTTTAATCGCATGGTCAAAATAATCGAGGAAAAAACTAACTTGGATATGACCGATATTCGCCCCCTTTCTCAGCCTTGGATGTATGGAATTCTTTTTATTCTCACCCTATTTTTATTATTAGTCGATGCTTGGACTATTGCTACGGCGAGAACTATTATTCCCTAATAAATTCGGCTCAAAACGTAATCTACTAGCTCGATTAACACGTCTTTTGAGGGAGAAGAAGCTAAACAGTCAAGGTGTTTTAAGGCACTTTGTCCATATTGAGATGCTAATTCTTTTGAGCGAGGAATACCTTGGCTAGAGTGAATAAAATCAAGAGCTTTTTCGATGTCTCCTTCCTGACTAAATTCCCGTTCGATTAACACTTCTATATAGGGATTTTCCTCCATAGCAAAGAGAGCGGGAGCGGTGATATTACCACTGATCAAATCGGAGCCAGAGGGTTTTCCTAATACTTCCGTGGGGGAGGTAAAATCGAGAATATCATCGACGATTTGAAAAGCTAATCCTAAATCACGACCATAATTATATAAATGATGATTAACTTCGGCCGATTGATCGCTTAATACCCCGGCTGCTTTGGCACTATTGGCAATTAAAGAAGCAGTTTTGTAGTAACTTTTTTCTAGATAAGCTTCTAAGGAGATACTGGTATCAAAGCGATTAATTCCCTGTTGAATTTCCCCTTCAGCAAAATCGCGAATCACTTCTGAGAGCAATTTTACCACTTCTAAATTATCTAAATTAGCTAGATACCAAGAGGATTGAGCGAAGAGAAAATCCCCCGCTAAAACCGCCACGCGATTGTCAAATAAACTGTTAACGGTGGGAACACTGCGCCGCAATTCTGCCTCATCTACCACATCATCATGGACGAGACTGGCAGTGTGGATCATCTCCGTGATTTCCGCTAATCGACGATGACGGGGGGTGATATCCCGGTCTAACATGGTAGCGCGAGATACCAGCAACACGATCGCCGGTCGAACGCGTTTACCACCGGCCTCGAACAAATGTTCTGCTGCCGCCGCTAAAATGGGATGACGAGCGCCGACGAGGTTTTTTAAGTTATCGGTCAAAAGACGGAGATCATCGTCAACGGGTGCGAATAAAGAAGTTGTTGGGATCATTGGTTAGCCAATTGGCGAGATAGTTACGAAAGTTTACATATCCTTACATTTATTTTAATCTAACCGTCCAGACTAGGGAAGGGGAAGCATCAGTGATCAGTGATCAGTAATCAGTGATCAGTAATCAGTAATCAGTAATCAGTAAACAGTAAACAGTAAACAGTGAGGGGTTGGGGTTTTAGGGTATTGGGGTTTTAGGGGAAATTTCCCCACTTCCCCCCACACCCCACACCCCACACCCTACACCCCACACCCTACACCCCACACCCCACTTCCCACTTCCCACTTCCCTAATTTTTTTCCCGACAAAACTCTTGTCATTGTCAAGACTCTAGGGTAACTTGTATATAAAAATTAATAAAGCGAGAAGTATTAGAACGATGTTGAGACTAATTAGCGACTTTGACGGCCCGATAATGGACGTATCGGAGCGATATTACCAAGTTTATCAATACTGTTTACAGAAAACCGCCTATAAAGGTCAAATTATTGGGGAATTATCGAAAGCGGAATTCTGGCAGTTAAAACGGGATCAGGTTTCTGAGAAGCGTATCGGGGAAATGTCAGGATTAGATGAAGATCAAGCGCGTAAATTTGCCCATCTTCGTCGTCAAACTGTTCACACTTCACCCTATCTTGTCCACGATCGCCCAGTGGTTGGTTCTTTGGAAACTCTCCAGAAAATCCAAGAGTTAAAGATCGATTTAGTCGTGATGACGATGCGGCGGGTATCCGAGCTAGATCATGCCTTTAATCGCTACGATATCGGTCGTTTTTTCGCCGCTAATCGTCGTTATTGTCTAAATAACAATTACACCAAAACTAACGACGTGCGCGACAAAACTCTGCTTATGGCTAAGGCCGCTAAAGAACTGCCGGCGGCTGCCGATACTTGGATGGTGGGGGATACGGAAGCGGATATTGCCGCCGCTAAGAGCCAAAATATTAAGGTTATTGGCGTATTATCGGGGATTCGCAGCCGTTCCCGTTTAGAGAGCTACGAGCCTGATTATATCGTCAATAACCTTGGGGAAGCAGTGGACGTGATCTTAGGATCCCTGCGAGCGATTGGTTAACGGAAAAAACTACTAATCACCCAAAAGATCAGAAAAGTGACGAGCGCATAAATTTGGCGATCACCAAAAATATTCAAATCAGCATTGGCCGCTAAACTGGCTAATCCCGCTCCCAGAGCGACTCCTAGCACCAAACCAGCGAGAGTGAATAGTAAGGCGCGGCCAAAACGTTTTTCTTTGCGGTTGAAAAAATAGATATTAACGAAAACACCAAAAGCTAGGAGCAGCGGTAAAAGGGAGCCACTGGGATCGGGAACTAACAGCGTGATTGCTCCTAAACAAGCGTAAATCACTGCTGGCACAGCGATATCTCTTGCAGAAGGTGTATCGATTAGGCTTTTCCACCAGTTAGGAGATTTGCCGCTAGTAACTGGTTTACTTTCCACCGGAATCGTCAGACGTTCGGGAAAACGAATGCGATCGGGTACTTTAATTCTACCTTCCTGTCGCATCCGCAGTCGATCCATGAGGACAGAATCGTAGGCCGCCTCGATCGATTCGACAATTTTGCTATCATTCTGATACTGTTGCACCAGTCTTTGTTTGGCCTCTTGAATTTCTTCAAAAGAGGATTCTTCAGTAACCCCAAGTTGTTCGTAGGGATTCTGTTCACTCATGAACATACCTCCTTAATTATGCTCCCGATAGTCATGATCTTAACCCTATGTTCTGTAGTTTAACTTGAGATCCAAGCTTATTTAAATTAATTAAGTTTAGCGAAAATCTGAGCAGAATCGATCGCTTCGTAGGGATAACCACTGGCATCTAAAAGGCTTTTTTCGGCGATTTCTCCTTCTTTAACGATAATTAAGCGGTTTTTGCCGCCGTAGGCTTTAATTGTGACAATTTCTAAAGCAAATAACCCCGGAGAGAAACGGGGATTTAAGGCCCCATCGTACTCGAATTTACTCTGCATTAACTGCAAAGCATAGACGCTACTGCTATCAAAGGGTGCTGCCTCCCGCAGGGTTTTGGCCCGCAGCACTGGGATTAAATCGCGAAAGGGAATAGAAATCTTTTGCAGGGTGCGATCAAGTGTATCAAAAGAATAACAGTAACCGATGCCGTCCCAACGTCCTTCACAGCGCAGAATTAATTTATAGCGTTTTCCGTCCCCTTGTACCTGTAATTCTATTCCCTCGTAGTTAGATAAATTTAGGGGAGGATTCAGGTTTCTGGTACGAACTGAGGCAAAACCGCCGTTATTTTCGGTTCTAACGATACCAGAAAAGAGAGCGCGTCCTCCGGTTAGGGTTATCTGACTCTCACTCACTCCTCCCATTACCACATCATCCACCGCACCCCAGATTTCTTTTATATCACTGCTGGGATTGCTAAAGTCAAAGAGGGTTTTTTCGGCGGTTATACCAGCATTTTTCAGTAAATCGAGTAAATTGGCTAAACTATGGCGGTTATTCTCCCCTTGACAGTAGATAATCTCATCAATCCCCATGAACAATTGCGGGGTTTGCAGAGCGAATAAATCGACATTTTCAGCAAATAATTGACGTGCAGACTCGATATTATCGACTAAAGCGCGAATTTGATAGTTTTGCTGCTGTAGTTGAGCGATTACCTTTCTACCGATCGCATTTTCACCACCAATGACTAAAATAGTCTTCATTGCTTGCTCATTTGTTAGCTGAATTTTTTTATCTTCTCCGAAACCGAGCAGCTTTTGCAGACAACTCCAGAGGGGAATACTATCAAAATAGTCGAGAGTTTGCCAAAATCTCTGAAAATCCCAGCTTTTTGACTCAGCCATAACTTTTCTCTCCTTACTGCCGTTAATTTTTATTTTATCGAGTTAATTTGGCTGTTTGAGATCAAAAGCTCTCCTGTAAACCTCAAAAATCTTCCGTTAGGTGAGGAAACTCCGAGACAGGAGGAGAAAAAAGACAAGAGACAACTATCCTACCCATAAAACCGAAGATGATGTCAAATTTATCTGTGCTTTTAGATATTTTGACCCGATAGCGGCTCGAGAACTTACTTTGACAGGATATTAATTCTAACAAAAAATATTTTGGCTTTATTCGATTCCATACTATCTAAGTTTTTAAGCTCATTAAAACTACTAATTTGCCATAACCAGTCTAGAGAGCCAACGGGAGGAAGCTGCAAAAGTTGTGGAGTTAATTAACAATCATCCCCGAAAATGTCTTGACTATCCAACCCCCTTTGAGGTATTTTATCAAATACGATCGGATAGTGATGCAATTCAGATTTGAGTTTACTGCAAATTTTTTTAATCATCATGCCACAACAATCCTTAATCCCTAAAACCCCGACAGATCAAGCCCTCCCCAATCCTCTAGCACAAAATAGTTTAAATGTCAAGCTTTTTAGAAAAATATTTTTATTGTCTCCCCTGTTGTTTTGGGAATTATTTGGTTTAGCAGTTAGCTCGGTGAGAGCAGTAGAAAATCTACAATGTCCTGTCATTTCTAAGGAAGAAGTTGATACAAATGCTCTCCAAAGAGAAATTGCTAATTATTCGGCCACTCTGCGAGTATATCCTAGCGATCTGGGTACGATTAAACTTTATCTTCAACGGGGAATGGCCCGAGAAAAAATCAACGATCGAAACGGTGCGATCGATGATTTCAGTCAATACATTTGGTATAGTAATTATAATGCCCCCGGATTCAAAGATCGACAGTTACTAGCTCAAGCCTATTATCAAAGAGGTAAGTTAAAGTTAGCCATGGCGATGGAGGAAGAAGAAACCCCTATAGCCGAGGAAATCCCTGTTATTGAGGAAGAAACGCCTATAGTTGAGAAAATCCCTGTTATTGAGGAAAAAAAACCTATAGTTGAGGAAATCCCTGTTATTGAGGAAGAAACACCCCTTATTGAGTCAGAAAGGCCAATAAGGAAGCAGCATCAGCTAAAATTATTAGAAGCTGCTCAAGCAGATTTTCGGCAAGCCTTTAAATATAATCCCAATGAAAGTGAAGTTTACTTTAACCTAGCAAGTGTTGCGTCTTTGCTCGATCATCAATCCTTGGCTTTAGATTATTATCAGCGTTTTATCGGTTATGAAACTGAAAATTATCGCGGCTATTATCATCGAGGACAGCTATACTCTAGGTGGGGAAATTATGCAGAGGCTATCAAAGATTATGACCTGGCTATTTCATACCAACCTGATCTAATGGAACTCTATTATAATCGGGCCATAGCTTTAGAAAAGATAGGAAGAAAACGAGATGCTTTTAAGGATTATAAAATCGTTTTAAAATGCTCACCTAACTTATTTTTAGCCAAGAATGCTCCTAGCAGTTATCAAAACCGTGCCAGAGTACAAATTGAAATGGCTGACGAGGAAGTAGAATTAGCCAATTTATCGAATAATTCCCCGGAAGGATATCAAACAGCGATCGAGTATTATAATGGAGCCATCAAAGACTTAGCACTTGTCATCCGTGTTAATCCCAACTACGATAAAATTCCTCATTCTAGAGCATTTATTAAACGGGGTTATGCTCACCTAAGACTCAACAATAATCAAGGGGCAATTCAAGATTATAACCAAGCAATTTATCTGCAACCCCAAGACGCAAAAGCCTATGTATATCGGGGTTTAATGCGAGCGAATAAATATCAAGAATACGCAGGAGCTTTAGAGGATTTTACTGCGGCAGTAGCACGAAATCGTCATGATGCAGCCGCTCACTATCATCGGGGATTAGTGCTGTATAAATTAGGGCGTTATCAGGAGGCAGTAGATAATTATAATATTGCCTTAGCCCAAGATGATCGGATCAATACACCTAGTTTTACTTCTCGCTCTGTCTGTAGCGAAAATATCCGAGAATCTGCCGACAGAAATTATTTTTATAACTCCAGAGAAACCGATTTTCGTCCTAATTATAACGTCTCTTGTCATGCTCTGGCCCGGGGAGATGCTTATTTTGCTCTGAAAAATTTTGCTGCGGCCGAAAGAGATTATACTACTTATATAGTTGCCTATCCTAACGATCCAGAAGGGTATCATAAACGGGCGAATGCGCGTTTTGAAAAAGGGGACAAACAGGGAGCGATCGAGGATTATAATGTATTTCTAGAAAAAGTCCGTGATGCGAGAATTTTCTATAGTCGTGGTAATAGTAGCGCTGACGTGGGAGATGATCAAGGAGCGATTACAGATTATCTGCAATCTTTGAGCATTAATCCTATCGATGTGACGGTGTATAGTAATCGGGGAAATGCACGCACGGATACCGCTACTATTCCCGATAATGTACAAGTAACACCGAGAATATCGGCCAATCCGATCGCCTATAATAATCGGGGTGTTATTCGACGACAAACTGGGGATAAGGAAGGTGCTTTAGAGGATTTAGATAGGGCAATTAGATTGAATTCCAATAATCCGATCACCTATAATAACCGAGGAGTTATTCGCTTTGATTTGGGAGATAATGCCAGAGCTTTGGAGGATTTAAATATCGCTATTGCTCTCCAGTCTAACTATGCTGAAGCTTACTATAATCGAGGTTTAGTTAAGGAAAAAATGGGCGATAAGAAGGAAGCGATCGCTGATTATCAATTAGCAATTACTTATCGGCCTAATTATGGCGAAGCTTATTATAATTTGGCACTTGCCACCTACGATGATAAAAATCCTAGTAGTCGAGTAGCGAGCCTTAACTATTTGCAAAAAGCCGCTAATGCCTTGATAAAAACTGGTAATTTAGAACTCTATGAACGGGCGGTAGAATGGATGTTAAAAATGCAGTAATTTCTCTAAAAAATAAGCTCAGGTTTGACAAAGGCTTCAAGATTTGGCTATTTCAAGCCTTCAAAGAGCGGGGGAGTCTCTTATTGCCGATCAATTAGCCGCTAATCATCATGCTCTTGCTCAACAGCTACAGCAAGTTTTAGGAAAGCAACGGTTGAAACAGATTCCAGAGAATGGATTAAGATTACTTCCTAGATATCGTCACAGTGGTCAGGATTTAGTTATACTTAAAGAAAACTCTATAGATTCAACTCAAATTGTCTTTAATCAAGAAACTCAAGCTAAAATAGAGAGAGTCTTAGATGAACATCGTCAACGACAAAAATTAGCTAAGTATGGATACTTACCAAAGACTAAACTTCTTTTCTGGGGTTTTTCCTGGTGTGGTAATAAGATTAAGTGCTGTTATTTCTAGACCCAAGGAAACCCAACAAAAAGATTCAGACGGATTTAGGTGTTGGGTGTTGGGTTTCCCTTTCCTTGAGAATTGAGAGGTTTTCTTTAACATATTTATTCGCTCAACCCAACCTAGAAAACTACTACAGTTGCGAGAACAGTTTTCGAGCATCGGCGATGATTTTATCACCCCAGAGATTTTTTTGCAGGGTTTCAACCTGAGCAAATTCAGGGTCGATTTTAAGCGCACTTTTAGCAAGTTTGATCGCTTTCTCCGTATTGCCTTGACGGTAGAGGGTAACAGCGAGAGCCAGTTGATTTTCGGCAGATTGGGGGTTAATTTCAAGACTTTTTTGAAATTGGCTACTGGCCAAATTTAGATCGCCTTGTTCGTAATGAATTAAGCCAATATTGGTAATCGCAATCAGATTTTTTTCGTCCAGTTCGAGAAGTTTTTGATAGTCTTGTAATGCCTCGCTATAGCGTTTCTGTCTTTTGTAAATATCTCCTCGGAAATTATAAGATTCCTTGAGCTTGGGATCGAGAGCGATCGCTTTGTCGAAATCTGCTAGAGCGAGATCCCATTTTTCGGTTTGATAGTAAAGGATTCCTCGAATGTAGTAGGCGATAGCGTTATTTTGATTAATAGCGATCGCGCGATCGAGATCGGCGAGAGCTAAATCCCATTTTTTCTGGATACGGTAGATATCTCCCCGCAAGGAATAAGCGTTATCACCTTGACTATTGAGATCGATCGCCTTATTAAGATCGGCTAAAGCCAAGTCCCATTTTCCCAATTGGAGATAAACTTTTCCACGCATGAAGTAGCTATCTGGTTTTCCATCGATCTCGATAGATCTTGTGATACTCGCGAGCGCTAAATCCCAGTTTTTTTGTTGAAAATAAAGACGACCAAGCTGTAAATAAGCGGACGAGCAATTCGGATCGAGTTCGATCGATCGACTGTAATCGCTTAGGGCTAGATCCCATTTCTGCTGTTGCTGGTAGATTTTTCCGCGGTTGTAATACAGAACCGCCTCGTTACTATTAAGCTCGATCGCCTTATTATAATCGGCAAGGGCGAGATCGAGTTGATTTTGACGGTAGTAAAGAGATCCCCGAAATCGATAAAATAACTCGAAATAAGGATTTAATCGAATCGCTTGGCTGTAATCGGCGAGTGCGAGATCTCCTTTTTTCTGTAACTCGTATAAAGCCCCTCGTTGGAAATAGGCGAGTTCGGGATTTGGAGCGGTTTCGATCGCCTTATTATAATCGGCGAGAGCCAGATCCCACTTTTGTTGTTGGAAATATACACTTCCTCGACGACTATAACCATCGAAATTACCGAGTTCGATCGCCCTGCTATAATCGGCGATAGCGAGATCCCACTTTTGTTGTTTATTGTAAAGATTTCCCCGCGCCTCGTAACTCGCGGCGGAATTCGGATCGAGTTCGATCGCTCGATTATAATCCGCTAGGGCTAAGTCCCATTCGCGCCGCCCCTCGTATAATCCCCCGCGACCACCATAACCGAAGGCGGAATTCGGATCGAGTTCGATCGCCCGGTTCAAATCGGCTAAAGCTAAGTCCCATTTTTTGAGGGAAACGTAGGCCAAACCGCGCATGATATAAGCGACAGCTTGATAAGAATAACTGTCGATCACTCTCGTGAAATCGGCGAGCGCTAACTCGTTTCTTCCTTGAAAATGATAGAAAATCCCCCGTGGAAAAGAAAGGATAGGATTATCGGGATCAATGCTAATCGCTCGATTATAATCCGCTAGAGCTAAATCCCATTTTTTACGCGCCATGTAAAATATCCCCCGACTCGCATAAGCTCCTGCGAAATTAGCATCGATCTCGATCGCTCGGTTATAATCGGCTAGAGCTAAATCAAATTCTTTGCGCTCTTTGTAAACATCGGCGCGGTTTATATACGCCCTAGCGTTATTCGGATTTAACGCCAGTGCTTTATTATAATCGGCTAACGCGAGATCCCATTTTTTCCAAGCACCGTATAACATCCCGCGATTGCTGTACCAACCGGAACGGGGAGCGATTTCTATGGCGCGGTTGATCGCTTCTAAGGCTCGATCGTATTGTCTTACGTCCTGTCGTATAAAGGATTGTCGTATAACCAATAGCGTCGATAAACTATTGTAGTAATTCGGATTGCGGGGAAAGATTTTTATCGCTTGTTCATAGCTCTCGATCGCTTTTTCGTATTGACCTAGACTTAACGCCCAATACAGTGAACCCCTCTCGTGTAAAATTTCAGCGTGAAATTCCGAACCTTGCTCGCGAGTGGGTAGGGTAGCGAGGGCTTTCTCGATCGCTTCAAGAGCGTCCCGATATTGATACTGACGATTGTAAACTAACGCTTTACCGTACCAAGCTAAATAGGTGTATTCGGGATCGTTTAATTGTATCGCCCGATCAAAAGCTTGCAATGCTCGATCGTCTTTTTTCAAGCGCCAGAGTTGATTTCCCCGCTCGATCCAGATGTCTGCGGAGGCGTTGGTTTCCGGTACTTCTACACTGACAAGAGTGCGATCGATCTGCTGCTGTTGTTGTGCTGTTAACTGGGGTTGAGCGGTAACGAAAGAAGATAATTTAACTCGAAATCTTTCCTGTAAACCGATAAAACTATTAATGGGAATCCCTAAGCTAAAACCTAGCTGAATTTTACCCTTAACCCCCTCGGAGCGCCCGTGAATACCGATCACCTGTCCTGCAGCGTTTAAGACTGGACCGCCGCTCATACCGCCGAAGGTAATACTGGTATAGACCATATCGTAACCGCCGCTCAGGGAACTAACCCTGATCGATGCCCCACTTTGGGTAATCGTAAAATCACTCTGTCGCGTGGCGAGAAGTCCTTCCTCCTGACTTTTCACCGCACCGCCGCTAAAGAGCCATCCCGCTCGTTTATCGCCGATTTTGGGAAATCCCGCCACAAAAATGGGACTCTCCCGATTGGGGCTATAGTTGGCGATTTCTGCGACCGGATAATTCTCGTTACTCTCGAAGGTAAAAATGGCCAGATCGACCCCTTCCTGTCGAATAATGGTTTTTCGGTCGAGGGGAAGGGTTTTACCGTCGCTGGTGGTGAGGGTATAGGTGTAATCGGCACAGGTTTTCTCCTCGGAGATTTTCTCACAGAGGACATGATCGGCGGTTAATACGGTGTAGGATTTTCCTTCGCGGGCGATAATTGCGCCGCTACCGTTGGCCTGACTGCTACTATCGATCCGGACGGTGAAACCCTTCGCTTTTGTTTCTAATTGGGCGATATAGCCAGTATAGGTGGGGTTTTCGATGCCCGGTGAGCTTTTCGGTAAGGGTAATTGGTACGCGGTGAGGATTTCGGGCCGGATGTAGGTTAATAGGGTATTGATGGAAATGCCCCAGTTAACCGCTCTCATCTGTTGGATTTCCGCGTCTGTGGGTTTTGTACCGTCTTCGTAGGTGTAGTTAGAGAGAATCGGATAGGCCGATCGCCCGTTAATACCGATTAACTCATCCTCGAAAAAGATACCACCGCCGCTCATTCCCTGCACGACCTCCCCACTATAACCGACGCTGTAGCCCTCTTGGAGGGGTCGATCGCTTGTTTGTTCAATTTTCCCGTTATCGGTGGTGTACTGCCCCGTTTCTGCGGAATAACCGGTTACAGTGATATCTAGTTCCGCATCCGGGGAAATGGCGCGAATTTTAGCGATCGGATAATCCCTGGTATCGCTAAACTCCACGAGGGCCAGATCCTTATCTTTTAAAAGGGAATTCGGCGCGATCGAGGCTGTGCGGGTTTGGCCGTCGTGGGTTTGGATCTGTAGGGTGGTCGCGCCGCGGGTAACGTGAGCGTTGGTCAAAACGAGGTATATACTGCCTTTTTTCCCGATAATGATTCCCGATCCCCGATTTATCTCGCTAGTAATCTTAACAGTGACTTGACGGATCGATCGCTCGATCTGCGCGTTTGGGCTGTCTTCCGCCACGATCGCCGGAGCAGAGAAAGGGGATAGCGCTTTAACTGGTACGACGGGCAGAAGTAGGAGGCTTAGGAGTAGGGGAAAGGGTTTCAACATGGTTATTATGGGGAAATTCGGGGTAAAACAGCGAAAATTCTAGCGGGTGGGAACGCAATTATTTTGCGGGCCAGCAGATCTCGTACCACAGGGTGCGTCGCGATCGGCGAGTGGAGCTTTGGCGAAAAACTCCGTCATCGAGATATAGGTTTTATCTCCGGAATTCTGGAGGAGCATATCCGAGCTTTTCCCCTCTAGGATGTCCATGAGTTGTTGCAAGACTAAATCTGGATTATCGTGGGGTTTAAGGGTAAAAAGTTGGCTATTGCCGTCGCAGGGATCGCCGGATCGTGAAACGCTGCAGATGATCGGGTATCCCTTCGCCCGGCCGGTGGTAAGGTAGTTAAAACGCCCTTGATTATATGCTTCCTGGAATTTTTTCGTGACTTCCTGGCAACGAACCGGGGAACGTTTGGAGAAATATTCCGATTTCCAGCCGATAATCCGCACATTGCCGCTTCTTTGGGGAATCCAAGCGAGGGTAGCGGGGATTTTTCCTCCCGATGCGCGATCGAACACCTCTTTACAGAAGAAGGTGACGCGATTCGGGGTGGTCGATTGGCTGAAACCGGGGGCGATACCACCGAGGAGGACAGTGGCGAGGAGGCCGACGCAAGCGAGACGGTGGGAAATATATCTAGAGTTCATAGGGATAGTTCCTCAGAAAATAGGGATTAGAATCGTGATTAGGGTCAAAATGGGATTATTTAAGGGTTAGCGGCGGCGTTGAGGGTGTAGCGACCCGATTCACCCCCTTCGCGAGAGGTAGCCACTAGGATATAAACTCCATCGGCGGGTAATTCGGTTACAAGTCGAGCGTTAAAATCCCCGGGAGCGCGATCGACACGCTGGTCACTACGGGCGACCTGTGGGTATTTTGTCCCCTCGGAAGATTGGAGAACGCGATAGAGGACAAGATAGGGAGCGATCTCGTTGCTGTTCATATCCAGAACGATTTTCTGTCCGGCACGACCCTCGAACCCGTAATATTGCTCGTTTTGGTCTTTGGTCAAGTTGCCTTGAACGGTCTGACCGTTAAGAGGGAGGGCGAGTAACTGTATCCGATCGTCCTGTCCTAATGTTGAGACGGTGGAGACATCACCTGTTTTAACTGCGGTGAGGAAAGCTTGCAGGCGATCGAGGGAAACGGCGAAATTAATCCCGCTCTGGGTAAGACCGATCGGGTTTCCCGCACCGTCGTAAACGTAACTCCCGATATCGCCTGCGACGTTAACCCCCACCACTTCCCCCCGTGAATTCAAAAGCGGCCCGCCGGAATTCCCTTTGTTGATATTAGCGTTGTGTTGTACGATGCCTTTTTCGGGGTCGAGACGGCTGATAATGCCCTGGGTGAGGGTGTTTTGATAGTCCTCGTTTAAAGGTGTGCCGATGGCGAAAACGCTTTCGCCGACTTTGGCGGAGTTCGCACGGGCGAGGGGAAGATAGGGCAGGTTTTGGCGGTTATAAATCCGCAGGACGGCTAAATCCACGCCATTTTTAGCGAAGCCGATCACGTCTGCCGAGGCCTGCTGTCCGTTGGAAAATTTCACTGTCACCACCCGGGGTCCGTCCGCAACAACGTGGGCGTTGGTAATGATGATACCGTCGGGACTGACGAGAAAGCCGCTACCGTGGCCGCTGCCATTTTTGACGGTGACGACGGCGGGGCTGGCTTTCTGATAGACTCTAGAAGCGGTCTGCTCCTGGGCGAGGATGGGTGGAATGTTTTCCATCAGGAAGCCTCCTGGTTGAACGAGTAGGCCAGTGGTGGCCAGTAGCACCGATAGGGTGAAAGTAATTGGTTTCATCGGGTTGGCTCCTCTTTAGTCGAGGGATACTTGCAAGGATGTTATCGTTGGTTTTTTCCCAATTATGCGATCAAGTTTTAAGTCTTCAGGTTGCTTTTTTCACAAAAGTTTAGAGGGGGAGAGCGATCGCTCTCCCTGGCAACTTACGCACCTATCTGCCGTAGTGCTTCTATGGCGCTGTTGTACCTTTCCGTGTTTCCCTGCTGGCGAAATAATTCGGCGGCTTGTCGTAAATCTTTGATCGCTTTTTCTGTTTCTTTCCGACTGTAATAAATAGCCCCCCGAATGAAGTAAGCCTCGGCAAATCGGGGATCGAGATCGATGGTTGTATTGAAATCGGCCAGGGCGAGGTCGTTTTTTTTCTGTAGGTAGTAAAGACTGCCCCGATTGATGTAAGCCACGGCCAATAGGGGGTCGATCTCGATCGCACGGTTCCAATCGGCCAAGGCGAGGTCGTGTTTCTGCTGTTGATAGTAAATATCCGCCCGATTGTTGTAAGCCAGGGCGTAATTTGGATCGAGTTCGATCGCCCTGGTGTATTCTGCAATGGCAAGGGCTAGTTTTTCCTGTTGAGTATAATTAATTCCCCGGTTAAAGTGGGCGATCGCTTCTTTGTAGTTCGCTTGAGCGATCAGGGTTTCGGTTCGCAGTTGGCTCCCTGGGATCATGATATTGCGGACGGTTCCGATGGTGACAAGGCTGAGTAGGCTGACGGTGGCGATGAGAGTAGAGGTGGGGAGGGCGAAGGATTTCATGGGTAGTTCCTCGGTGAGGGTGATTTGAGCTTCTACCTAATTCATCGGTTGCTTTTTTGGGAATATGCAGGATAGGGCGATCAATTTTTTTTCCTTTCGGGTACAAAAGGAAAAAGCGCGGCAATCGGCATCGCTTTGTTATCATTTAGTGAAAAATACTTGTTTTTTTTGATGCAATATGGTAAGCAAATCCCCGACGATTACTGATGCGGAATTAATTCGCCTCAGTTGTCAGAACCCGGAATTAGGCTTTGAACGCAATGCAGATGGAACGTTAGTCACTATGCCCCCGATCGGAAGTATTTCAGCGAATCGAGAACTGAAAGCCGGCGCTCGCCTGCTCTACTGGGTCGAACAGAACGGGTTAGGAGAGGTATTTAGTTCTAGCGGCGGTTTTAAACTGGCCAATAGCGCGGTACGCTCTCCCGATGTGGCTTTCGTGGCGAGAGAACGTTTACCGTCCGGTTGGCAGGAAAGGGAGGATGAATTTCTCGATCTCGCGCCGGATTTCGTGATCGAGATCCGTTCTAAAACCGATAGTTTATCCAAGTTAAAGCGGAAAATGGAGGAGTATCGGGAGAACGGGGTGAAGTTAGGATGGTTGATTGATCGCCACAATAAACAGGCTTTCGTCTACCGTCAGGACGGGACGATTACCTGTTATCCCGAGAACGCGATTTTAAGCGGGGAAGATGTGGTTCCGGGGTTCACCCTAGCGCTAGAAATCTTGCTGTAAGATCGATCGCTTTTTTCGGGGTGAGATTCAAAATCGATCGAGTATCTAGACCGCGCCTAATTGCCGTAGGAATTGCAGGGCTTTTTCGCGTGCTGGCGCGTTCCCTTGCTGGCGGAACAGTTCGGCGGCTTGTCGGAAATCCTCGATCGCTTTTTCCTTGTCTAGCCGATAGACGTAAGGAAACCCAACAATAAACCCAAGGAAACCCAACAAAAAGGAAACCCAACAATAGACCCAAGGAAACCCAAAAAAAAGATTCAGACGGATTTAGGTGTTGGCTGTTGGGTTTCGCTCCGATGACCCAACCTAGGAAAGGATGCGATCGCTTTTCGTTCTCTAAAACAGTGATCGCACCAAGATGACAAGCACTGTAGCATAACCCACCGAATATTATAAAATTGATGGTGCGTTACATTTCATGCTTGGCGAAATCCGGCAAAATAAGCTTTAACCTCATGCCAGAAATTTTCAGACTGGAAGGCTATGTTTTCTTTTTCTATGCCAATGAAGGCAATGAACCCATGCACGTTCACGTTCGACGGGGCGGCGGATATGCTAAATTTTGGCTAGAGCCGCTAGAATTGGATTATGCTAAAGGTCTAAAAACCAAAGAAATTGTTCGGGCTGAAGTTATCATTACAGAAAATATAGAAATAATACGGAGGAAATGGCACGATGTATTTGGTACATGAAAGCATAGTAAAAGCTCAAAAAGTTTGGGTTGAAGATAAATGGATTTGTATTCGTTTAGAAGACGATAGAGAAATTCGTTTTCCTGCTTATAAAAATAAACGCTTATCAAAAGCAACCTTTGAACAATTAGCAGAGGTTGAGTTAATTTGTGATGGCACGGGATTACATTGGGAAACCTTAGATGAGGATTTGTCCATCATTGGCATTTTAGAAGGAAGATTGGGTGCTTAAATGTTAAATGCTTAAAAAAAATCGGCTCTACCGAACCTAGTAATCATAGCAATTATCGTCGATTGGGTTGACGTAAGGAAACCCAACAAAAAGATTCAGACGGATTTAGGTGTTGGGTGTTGGGTTTCGCTTTTCCTGAGAATTGAGAGGTTTTCTTTAACATATTTATTCCCTCAAACCAACCTAGGAACTACGGGCGCTCACTACTTAATTTAATCACTTGTTGCTCAGGAAATTTAAGGGTAAGTTCCCATTCTCCCCCTAATTCCCTCATCATACGGGTTAAATTTTCTAGGGTAAGATGTTGTTTTAAATCATCCGATTTTGCTGAGAAACAGGGCTGTTCACTTTCGCTTTCCGTGATTTCTTCTGAAGCAAGTCCTAGGCGTTGAAGAAGTTCATCAATGATTTGCATTTCTTGTAAAAGCTCTTGGGTTTTAGCTTCAATTTTTGCCCTTCTTTCAGAGGGCAGTTTATCCATTTCTTCATCAAAGGTAATCATAGATTTTGCTCCGTTAAGGTTTTTAAATAGGCTTCAAATCTTTTTTCAGCGATGGGAATGTTTTTTTCATACCATCTTTTATCGCCAGTTTTATTCCCTCCTACTAGCATGATAGCTTGACGGATAGGATCGAAAGCAAAAAGCACTCGCCAAGGTTGTCCTTGATGCTGTACTCGCAATTCTTTAAGGTTGGGGTAACGACTGCCTTGAAGAGTGTCAACATAAGGTCGTCCTAACAAGGGTCCTTTTTGTTTAAGTAGCCCAATATAAGCCAAGATTGAATCTTGTACAGTTTCTTCTTGTTCGTATAGCCAATCTCGAAAGGCTTCATCAAAGATAATATTCCATTCCATCTTTTTTTGTCCTAATTTTTACTCATTTCTTGGCGAATGATGCTGATTAGTTTTTGAGCTTGTTGATAACCTGCTTCATTCCCTTGTTGTCGATCAATTTTTGCTTTTTCGGTTTGTTTTAATTTGGCATATAAAAGACCACGACTACGGATTATAGTAATCATAGCAATTATCGTCGATTGGGTTGACCCAAGGAAACCCAACAAAAAGATTCAGACGGATTTATATTTTGGCTGTTGGGTTTCGCTTTTCCCTGAGAATTGAGAGGTTTTCTTTAACATATTTATTCGCTCAAACCAACCTACGGAACTACTGATACCTCAATGAGTAGAAAAGCGATCGCATCTTGATGATCCGCGTCGGTTAAAATGGTTTCGAGGGTGCTAGGGGTGGGAATTTCGTCCCCATCTGCCAACATAAAGGAAATATGACCTTTTAAGGCTTCAGTTGCCATTTTTTTCGCTTCTTCGATGGTTTCCCCTGCACTAATACAACCCGGAAAGTCATAAAATTGTACCCCATAATCACTATGGTTATCTTTATGAACGGTGGCTAAATAAGTAATCATTGATTTCTCATTTCAGGTTCGCATTAGATTATATTCTTCGCGGATTGATGAAGTTAGAGATTCCAATAAGATTAATTTTTCCTCAATTGACAGGTTTTTTCCTTGTTTAATTAATGTTTGTAAAGACATTTTTTTTAAATCAAATTCCGGCACAAGTAGAGCCAATTCTTGTGTTTGTTGATTTTGTAAGTCAGTAATTAATTCTTGTAAAAATAAAGAATCATTACTTAAGTCTGAAATTTCATCTTCATAGTTTTCGAGAGCTTCTATTTGTTGAATACGGTCACTATAATTTTTGAGAAGGGATTCGAGAGCTTCGATAATAAATTGGATGTCTTTAAATGATAGAGTTTTCATAGTTTACCTCAACTTACACGATAAAAAAATTCACCAATTACCCTTAAGGCTTGTTGATAGGTTTCTATTGACATGGGAAATAAGGGTTTCCATAACCAGTGATTACCTCGATCATTAATTAATTCTAGCTCACTGGGAATAGAAATTCCCCGATCTAGTTTCCACCAGTTGTTTCCTATTCCCTGAACGGAAAAGGTCGAAATTCCCCCCGGTGTTTGTCCATCGACAAGGGTTTCTTTTACCCATATTTGCCCATTATTTTCATAGATAGCAATATCTTTGTTAGGACGAACATGATCCATTCTGGGAGATGTAGCATTACCTCTACGGTATAAATCAACGGGTGTTTTTATCATTTGTCACCTCCCTAATTCGCGTAAAAGTTGCATCACCTTTTCATAAGTTGCCATATTATTCTGTTGGAGGAATAATATAGCTGCTTGTTGTAGATCAATTTTTGCTTTTTCGGGTTGTCCTAATATGGCATATAAACCACCACGACTACGGACTATAGTAATCATAGCAATTATCGTCGATTGGGTTGACCCAAGGAAACCCAAAAAAAAGATTCAGACAGATTTAGGTTTTGGGTGTTGGGTTTCGCTTTTCCTGGGAATTGAGAGGTTTTCCTTAACATATTTATTCGCTCAACCCAACCTACGAAACTACTGATTAACATAATTTTTTAGTTCAGGATGTGCTAATAATTTTTGAGCATCAGCAATTATTTTATTTCCCCATAAATTCTTTTTAAGGAAATCAATATTGGCAAATTGAGAATCAATTTTTAAAGCACTTTCAGCGAGTTTTAATGCTTTATCTTTTTCGCCTTGTTGATAAAAAACAACGGCTAAGGCTAATTGAATTTCGGCTGATTGATTGTTAATTGATAATGCTTTTTTGAATTGTTCATCGGCTTCATTTATTGCTCCTTGTTCATACTTAATTAATCCGATGTTTGTCATAGCAAACCAAGCATTTTTGTTAAGTTCAATAGCTTTGTTGTAGTCAGCTAAAGCTAATTCGTATTTTTGTTGGTTATGGTAAAGAAACCCCCGATTGTAGTAAGCCTCAACTAAATTAGGATTAATTTCAATGGCTTTGTTGAAGTCAGCTAAAGCTAATTCGTCTTTTTGTTGGAGACTGTAAATACCCCCCCGATTGCTGTAAGCCATAGCTAACTTAGAATCAAGTTCAATAGCTTTGTCGTAGTCAGCTAAAGCTAATTCGTATTTTTGTTGGTTATAGTAAATGCCCCCCCGATTGTTGTAAGCCATAGCTAACTTAGAATCAAGTTCAATAGCTTTGTTGAAGTCAGCTAAAGCTAATTCGTATTTTTGTTGGTTATAGTAAAGAAGCCCCCGATTGTTGTAAGCCATAGCTAACTTAGAATCAAGTTCAATAGCTTTGTTGAAGTCAGCTAAAGCTAATTCGTATTTTTGTTGGTTATAGTAAATGCCCCCCCGATTGTTGTAAGCCATAGCTAAATTAGGATTAAGTTCAATGGCTTTGTTCCAGTCAGCTAAAGCTAATTCGTATTTTTGTTGGTAATAGTAAAGCTCCCCCCGACCAAAGTAAGCCATAGCTAAATTAGGATTAAGTTTCATAGCTTTGTTGAAGTCATCTAAAGCTAATTCGTATTTTTTTTGCAAGGAATAGTTACTCCCACGAATCGCATACCAAAAAGCACGAGGAGCGCGATTAATTGCCTGAGTAATTGTGTCTAATCCTTCATCATAGCGTTTTAAATCATATAATACTAACCATTTTATGATATAAGATTTAGGATTATTGGGAAACAGAGAAATCGCCTGATTAATCACCGTTAAGGCTTGCTCATAATTTTCTAAAAAGCGATAAACAACACTTTGCTGTTGTAAAATACTACTGTGAAACTCCTTTAAATCTTCCCCTTTAGGTAAGGTATTAATCGCTTGTTGCAAAGCTTCTATAGCTGGTTGATCTTTATCTAAAGCACCTAACGCTAATCCCTTCCCATACCAAGCTAAATAGACATTCTTGGGGTCATTTTGCTTAATCGCCTCATCAAAGGCTTTAATTGCTTCCTCAAACCTGAATAACCGCCATAATTGTCCTCCCCTTTCTATCCAAATATCCGCCTTCGCATTGGTATTAGGGACAATAACACCAGTAATCGCTTGAATAATTTCTTGTTGTTGTTGCGGACTAACTTGGGGTTGAGCAGTGGTTAATAATTGCGGTTTTACCTTGAATCTTTCTTGCAATCCGATAAAAGTGCTAATGGGAATCCCTAAACTAAACCCTAACTGAATTTCCGTTACCCCTGCTGTTTCCGAACTTCCATGAATCCCTATTACTCTCCCCTGGGAGTCTAAGACTGCACCGCCACTCATGCCCCCAAATGTGATGCTGGTATAAACTAATTCATAGCCTTCGGTTAAAGAAGCAACACTTTGTAATGTTCCCCCTTGTTTATTCCTTAAAGGACTTTGGCGGGTTTGTAGTAATCCCTCTTCTTTCTCGAGAATTGCACCGCCACTAAACAACCATTTCGAGGGATTTTGGCCAATTTTGGGGAAGCCTGCCGCAAAAACAAAATCCTTGCTATTTGGGTTATAATTCGCTATTTCCGCAACGGGATAATTGTCCAGGCTTTCAAACTGAAAAACTGCTAAATCTACCCCTTCCTGCCGGATGATGGTGCTTTTCTCGATGTTTCGAGTTTTGCCGTCGCTGGTGACGACGGTGTAGGTGAAATTGAGACAAGGTTTACTTGCAGCATCTTGACTTTTTTCCTTCTCGCAGAAGACGTGATCGGCGGTTAAAACTGTGTAAATATTCCCTTCTTTAGCGATAATGACACCGCTACCGTTTCCACCGCTCGTACTATCAATCCGGACGGTGAAACCCTTCGCTTTCGCTTCTAATTCGGCGATATAGTCAGTAGGGGCGGTGGTTTCTATATCGGGGTTCACCTGCGGTAGGGGTAGGTTATAGGCGCTGAGGATTTCGGGCCGGATGTAGGTTAATAGGGTATTGATAGAAATGCCCCAATTAACCGCTCTCATCTGTTGGATTTCTTCGTCTGTGGGTTTTGTGCCGTCTTCGTAGATGTAGTTAGAGAGAATCGGATGGGCCGATCGCCCGTTAATGCCGATTAAATCCCGCTCGACAAAAATGCCACCGCCACTCATTCCCTGCACGATATCGCCACTATAACCGACGCTGTAGCCATCCCGGAGGGGTCGATCGCTCACCTGTTCGAGGGTTCCCTTTGTCGTCCGATACTGTCCCGTTTCGGCAACATATCCCGCGGCCACCACTTCTAAACCGATCCTGTTTTGATTGATGGTAAACTCCGCGATGGTGGCGATCGGATAATCCCGGGTATCGCTAAACTCCAGCAGAGCGAGATCTTGATTCTCCGATAGGGAATTGGGGACAATGCGGGCCGCACGGCTGTGGCCGTCGTAAGTTTGTACCTGTAGGGTTTTCGTGTTGCGGGTAACGTGGGCGTTGGTTAGGATAAGGTAATTATCGCCTTTTTTAGCAATAATCGTCCCCGATCCCCGATTTGTCTCGCTAGTAATCCGAACGGTGACTCGTTGTAGGAATTGCTCCTCGGTAAGCTCCCGATCGCCCTGTGCCGTCAGAATGGGATGATTAGAAATATTTCCGGCAGCCGGGGTGACAAGGGTTAACCCGGGTTGAGGCAGTAGGGAGAAAAGAAGGATGAGGGCGATCGAAGGTTTGATCATGGCTGTTACCTAGAGTTTGCTGAATAAATGTGAAATGTAGGCAAGGTAAGAGTTTTGTCGTTTTTCTCGTGAAACAGGTGCAAGATTTTGAGAGAATCGTGCTTCAAAACCTTGCGTCTTCATCGGCCCGGGTCCTGTAGGGGCGAAGCATTCGGGCAATAACCTATCGGTGAAACCGGAGATTTTCTATCCGAATGCTTCGCCCGTACTTTTTCAGCAAGCCTTACCTAGCTATTTTAAATAGTAAGAACGAAGAAAAAAGAAGATACCGGAGGTGGTGAGAATTGCGATCGCTGGGGGAATAATCGGAACCCAGAGACCGAAATAACTAAAGAGAAGCCAACCGATACCAGTAAGGGAAATCACAGCGATCGCCAATGTCAAAAGTACCGTTTTTACCCGAAGAAAACGCCACGTTAATAATCCCCCCACCAGGGACCAACCCAGCACCCAGAAAGTCTCCTGTAGGGGATTCCAGAAAGCGATCGAGGTACGTTTTCCTGTCATTGTATCGAGAATTTGACTGACTGCGTGCGCGTGCAAATAAACCCCCGGAATTGCTTCCGATGGGTTGCGACTAAAGGGGGTTAAAAAATCATCGATCCCGGGTTCTGTTACTCCAATCAGGACAATTTTTTCCCGGACTGATTCGGAATTAAAACCCGGATCTAAAACCTGTCGGAGAGATTTTTTCGGGGCAATTTTTATGATTGCATCGATGCCATTATCGGCGATTCGACGGTAAGCGAGCATAACTTGACGGCCGGATCGGGTATCGGATTGACTGGTTCTGTAGGGGCCGCGGTTGGATTGTAGCCAGTCACCGAGATGAGTATCCCCGATATTAATTTCTAGAATTCCCCGCTCCAGTTTATTGCAGTCAAAATCTTGATTCTGGGATTCTAGATATCTTTTGGCAATTAGGAGACTAAAACTAGGAGCATAATCTTTAAAATTACAGGACATTGAGTCAACTTTGGCCAAAGAATCCGGGGGAAGACAGGGAGAGGTGCGATCGAGTTTTGCCTGATATAAAAAACGACGAATTCGGGGAACTCCGGCAATGGTTTCGTCTGGGACTATGTTACTAAAACCACTCTGATTTTTTGGCAGTTCTGGGGGTGGGGGAAATCCGTCCGGTTGCGGGTAATTATTAAACTTACAAATCGAGATAAAATTAGGAGTATTTTGTAATTGTTTGGCTAGGGGTGGATAATCTTGACTGGCAGCGATGGGACGGAGGATATCTAAGGCGATAATTTGCGGTTCGTAGGGCAGTAATTTATTTAAAAGCTGCGATAATGCTTCTCCTGCGAGGGAACGTTTTTGATCGCTTCCTGGTATTGTTGGTCTTTTCATACCCATGCGATCTTGATATTCCCAATCTTGGCGATCAATGGTAATAATTAATAATCTTTCATCGGGTTTATCTTTGGGTTTTAGTTGCATCAGGCGATCATAAATATTTAATTCTAAGGGTTCTAAAATTCCTGTTTCTCTTATTGCCAAGACTGTCATCGTTACGGCTAAACCTAAACCGAAAGTTAGAGCGAATCGTCGCCAATTTTGTTGTTTTTGAGGGGAGTTACTGAAACTATGCCAAGTGGGGGGTTCTTCGGTGGGATTGGGGCAAACTACGGGCAGCCAACTGGCACAGGGATAGTCTTTTTCCCAGTCATCGTGGAGATTTTTTTGGGCTTCATGTACGGCACTATAGAGAGATTTATTATTGGTAAAAGCGGTTAAAAAGTATTGCAGAAATTTGGGAGAAACAGGATCGGGTAATTTCTCGCGCATAAAGATTAGATGGGGTAATGCCATCCCTTTTTCCCGTGATAGTTGTTGTGCCAAACCGATACCATCACAGGAGTTAAATATCGCTAACTTTAACCCGTTTTTAGTAGCTTCTCCCAGGGAAAAGCTAAAATCAGCTATCTTTAATTTATGAGTTTCTGTTAGTTGAATTTCGCAATCTTGGCCATCTTCTGTACTGGCACTATGACCGCTAAAAAAGAGGATATTCCAAGTTTCTTGACGCAATAACTGATTTAATTTTTGCGGGTGAGGGGCTTTTTCCCAGATAATTTCGGCTCCTGCTTTTCCCGCAATATCGTCTAAAGTTTTGCGATCTTCTTCGAGAAATCTTAAGTCGGTGGCATAGCCTAAAATGGCTAAAATCCGAATTTTTTCATGATTTCTTAATTGTCTGGTTAAGGTATCGTATTCTGAGACAATAATGGCTATATCTGCGCCAGTATTTTGGAGGATTTCCCATTTTTCCCAGGGGAATCTTTGCAGCCAAATATTATCGGTTTGTACCCAGATACGAAAGTTATTGCCAGAGCGCAGAATTGCGGTTTTAATCGGTTCAAATTCTGGGCTATTATTCAACCATTTGTTTAAGTTATCCTCAAATAATTTGGCTTTTTCTTGGCAGTTTTTAAAAACTAAACTCTGCTGAGAACTATTGGTAATTTGTTGGGGATTGCTATCTTTTAAGACTTTAAAAAATCCCTCTAATTCACTATAGTGACGTTGCCATTGACGGTAAAAAGTTAATAACTCTAAATTAGCTGGTAGCCTTGCTTTGATCACAGTTTGGGGACGAGAATTAAGATCGGGACGAATTTCTAATTTTACTTTAAATCCCCGATCGAATGTGCCATCTAGTTCGAGAGTTAAGAGTTTAATCATTAAGTTTTTCCTCGCTTATACTTGTAAATATTCGGTGACTCTTGCCGATTCTAAGGCCACTTCAATGAAGAATTTATCCCCCAATTCAGCATCAAATCGATAACGAATAAATTCATCGTTATCTGTGGCAATTACTTCTCGAAAAACCTGACCAGTTTCGGTGAGAATAGTTAATTTTAAATGGGGGGGTAAAGTGCTTGTTTCTCCGGTGGGGTAAACAGTCGCTTGCAGGCTAAATATTTCTTCAGTTTTAGCGATAGTAATCATCAAAGCGAGGGGATTTCCCAGTAATTCTACTCCTAAATCTTTGATGCGTTTAATTTCTGTATTTTTGAAAGCTGGAACCAGTGACAGTGAGCTAAAATTGAGGATACTTTGCCAATCAATGGGGAAATTATCAGTAAACCAATTGGTTAACTTGACGGGGGATTTTTGCCGACGGGTAATTAAAATTTTTCTCCAGTTACTATTGACGATAACTGCTGCCCATTCTTGAAAAGCAATAGCTTTTCTGGGAAAGATTAACTGAGGATTAGCTAAGATGTCTAGTAAGGTTGTCAATCTATCTAAAGATAGTTTTTCTTCCATCTTTTCCCGTTCAATCTTAACTGGTTGTAATTGACACTCTCCCCATAAATCTAAAGAATCTGATCCTGATTGCAGTTGATTTCTCGGTAGAGAGTAGTTAAGATTACGCTTAATATATTGTCCTTTTTCCTTAATATCTTTATGGGTAGTAGAACCCCAAATTCTTAGATGACTTTCGGCAGTGTTTACCTGTACCGCTAAATAATAATCACCAATTAATTGAGGAATATCTACCCATTCTTTAGGAATTTTGATCGCTTCTAGATCCAGAGTTTCGCTGGCAATAACTATTACTGACTTTTCGCCTAATTTAACGGTAAAACCATTAACTCCTAGTTGCCAGAAATCCTCTTGATTTTCTACTAAGCTAACCCCAGGCATCCCTGACTGTAGATAGTTAAAAATAACTTGTTGACAGAGATAATTAATATAAAATCTCTGACGAATACTGGCATCAGTAAAACTGGCACTTTTTGCCCAAATGATCTCTTGAACATCTGCGGGTATTTCTAGCCAAATGCTATCAGGAGTTAGTTCTAACCAATCATTAACCATAATTAATCCTCCTGAGTTGTTGCGCTGGTTTGATAGTAGTATGTTAGCCATGGTTCTATTGCTTTACTAATAACTTCTCTATCGTGAGACTGGAAAGAAATATGCAGGTTTTCGCTGGCCCAGGGTAAAAACTTTTTAGCGAGGTGACGATAAACTTTATCCAGTTCCCTAGAAACCTGATATTGTTTGATAACTACCGTGGTAATTTCTGTAATCTTAGCGGCAATTGCCACTTGTCCCAACCCTGAACCATAAGTCATCTCTAGAATTAACTGAATTTGCGGATGCAGTTTTACCTGTTGCGGCTGCTGACAAATCTGTGAAATTTCTGCCCGCAACCAAGCTAGAATTTTTTGGTGGTTTTGTTGCGACTCGCGAAAATTTTCCGCCGCTTCTAATTGCTGCCAAGGGGTATCATGGTCAGTATCTTCGATCATTTCTTCCCTCGTGCTACTTTCCTCACCCCCTAAAGGTTGCTGTAGAGAAATTGTTTTTCCTTGGGGAAATAAATAATCAAAAATAGCTTGTCCTGCATCCTTTAACCATCGGTTAATTGTCGCAGAATTGATTTTGATGGTAGAGTGGCTATCCGAGTTATAAGCAGCGGCGATTTTTTGCCAGATTTCTGGACTAGGTTCCTGAATTTTACCATCGGTTTTAATTTTTGCCTGGGCATAAATTTCTTTATAGTAATCCCAAGCTAAAAGGTAATTTTCGAGAGTTTCCCCCACTAATCCCCTCGCCAGGAGAGCTTGGCTGAGACGCGCTCCGGTAGAATTAAGTAGTAGGCTCCAAGTATTATGGCCGAATGCTTGACTAATCTGACGGATGCGATCGATTAAGCGATATTTAATCCTCTGATTGGCAAAATTATCGAAGCGAGTAGAGAATAAAGGCTTAAAGTCAGCTAAGATAGCCTCAAAACCAAGAATTCCTTCGTTAAAGTAGTCTTCGATCTGATAATCTAGTTTAGCTTGATATTTTTGATAGATTTCGGCAGCAGCCCAGTAGCAAGGTTCCTGTAAATAAGCGTATAAATGCCCACGGAAAAGATGATTTTGGGAACCGTGATTCTGATACTGTTGGTGAAAGAATAGGGACCAATACTCCTCGGACTCGACATTAGGATCGATTGGGCCATAGCTTTCCATGTTACGACGCAAACGCCGATCGCAATTCCATTCTGTCCTATTTTGCTGCAAAACTAAAAAGCAACAAAACTTCTCCAGCAAAGTCTCTCGTTTTTTCATCTAGCTAGTCCCCGTGGAGGTCAACTAAACTCTCTATCGTTCCACTTGCAGCTTTTATGCAGTATTTTGGCATTTTGTTACAAATTGATCATACTCGGTCGAGGAGAGTCACAGTAAATGGCTTTTTTACCCACTCCCAACCCCCAACAGCTAACCCCCAGGGAGGACTACGAGGGGCATCTTTTAAAAAAACCTGTCCACTGTTCCTGAGAAACGTTAACATAAGTTAACAACCCCTTAACAACCGATAAGATCATCCTCAATTTATCAGGAGTTCGACAGCGTGAACAAAAACGGTAATAACAAAAAATGGCGCAATGCGGGACTATATGCCCTATTGTTAATCGTAGTCCTTGCCTTGGCCTCAGCTTTCTTCGATCGCCAGCCAGCAGTGCAACAGACTTGGAAGTATAGTGAATTTTTACAGGAAGTACGGGAAGGTAAAGTAGAAACCGTGCGCTTAAGTGCCGACCGGCAACGAGCGATCGTACCCACCCAAGACGGTACAAATGTATTAGTTAACCTGCCCAACGATCCGCAATTAATCAACATCTTGGCAGAAAATAACGTTGATATTTCCGTACTACCCCAAAGAGAAGAAGGAGTATGGGTAAGAGCTTTCAGTAGCCTATTTTTCCCGATTTTACTTCTTGTTGGTCTATTTTTCTTGCTCCGTCGCGCCCAAAGTGGTCCTGGTTCCCAAGCGATGAACTTCGGCAAATCGAAAGCAAGAGTACAGATGGAACCCCAAACCCAGGTTACTTTCGGTGATGTGGCCGGGATTGAAGGGGCAAAATTAGAATTAAACGAAGTGGTGGACTTCCTCAAAAATGCCGATCGCTTCACGGCAATTGGGGCAAAAATCCCCAAAGGAGTCCTTTTAGTCGGTCCTCCGGGGACAGGTAAAACCCTGCTTGCTCGCGCAGTAGCTGGAGAAGCAGGAGTCCCGTTTTTTAGCATTTCCGGTTCGGAATTCGTGGAAATGTTCGTCGGGGTGGGTGCGTCTCGCGTCCGCGACCTATTTGAACAAGCGAAAGCGAATGCACCTTGTATCGTCTTTATCGATGAGATTGATGCTGTCGGTCGTCAACGGGGTGCCGGTTTAGGGGGTGGTAACGATGAACGGGAACAAACCCTCAACCAATTATTAACGGAAATGGACGGTTTTGAAGGTAATACAGGTATTATCATTATCGCCGCCACTAACCGCCCCGATGTGCTGGATGCCGCTTTATTACGTCCGGGTCGTTTTGATCGCCAAGTAGTGGTGGATCGTCCCGATTACGCTGGCCGTAAGGAAATCCTTAATGTCCACTCCAGAGGCAAAACTTTGGCCCAAGACGTGGATCTCGATAAAATCGCCCGTCGTACCCCCGGTTTTACCGGTGCGGATCTGGCTAATTTGCTCAACGAAGCCGCAATTTTAGCGGCACGTCGCAATTTAACCGAGATTTCCATGGATGAGGTCAACGATGCGATCGATCGTGTTCTGGCCGGTCCTGAGAAGAAAAATCGCGTCATGAGTGAAAAACGCAAAACTTTAGTTGCTTACCATGAAGCTGGTCATGCTTTGGTGGGTGCTTTAATGCCGGATTATGATCCTGTCCAGAAAATTAGTATTATTCCTCGCGGTCGCGCTGGGGGTTTAACTTGGTTCACCCCTAGCGAGGATCGCATGGAATCCGGGTTATATTCTCGCGCTTATCTGCAAAATCAGATGGCTGTAGCTTTGGGGGGTCGTTTAGCTGAAGAAATTATCTTCGGTGAGGAAGAAGTGACTACGGGTGCTTCTAATGACCTGCAACAGGTGGCACGAGTAGCGCGGCAAATGGTAACTCGTTTCGGAATGAGCGATCGCCTCGGTCCAGTGGCTTTAGGTCGTCAAAATGGTAATGTTTTCCTAGGTCGTGATATCGCTTCCGATCGAGATTTCTCCGATGAAACTGCGGCAGCTATTGACGAGGAAGTGCGTAACCTAGTGGAACAGGCCTATCGTCGCGCTAAAGAGGTTTTAGTCAATAACCGCGTCATCTTGGACCAGTTAGCGCAAATGTTAGTGGAAAAAGAAACCGTGGACGCAGAGGAGTTGCAAAATATCCTCGCTAATAACGATGTGAAAATGGCGGCTTTAGCTTAAGTTTTGTAACATTTTCTTGACAAACAGCATCCTGATGGGTGCTGTTTTTTTTGTTCAACGAAAATTAATGACAAACTTAATTTCTTGCTGATAAGCTGTTAATCGGGTACATCTCAATTTTTGTAAATCTACTAATTTGGGGTTTTTAAGCGGAAACTTTCTCCTAAAATTGGGCGTTACTTTCGGTTTTATCACTCAATCCAAGCTTTTGGGGGGTAGAACCCCCCAAACCCCCCGCGCATTAGTTTAACTGTGAGATGCTTACACGCGATTGTTCATATTTTTGTACTAATTTAAGAGTCACTGATAATTGCTGATTGTCGGTATTTCTGCAAATGTGGGATGCACCCGTCTTAACTTAACATTCCTGTCTTTTCACTGATTACTGTTCACTGTCATGTAGCATCGATGACTACTTCCTCTTTACCTATTTTAATTGTTATTTGTGGGGCAACTGCCACGGGAAAATCCAGTTTAGCACTACAATTGGCTGAAAAGTTTAATTCAGTAATTCTCAGTGCCGATTCCCGACAAATCTATCGAGAATTTAATATTGGTACCGCTAAACCTAGCTTAGAAGAATGTCAGCGGATTCCCCATTATCTAATTGATATTTGCGCTCCTCAAGATAATTTCACCCTAGCACAGTACCAAGAACAAGCTGAGGATTTAATCACCACTCTCCACTATTCTCCCCTGTTTTTAGTCGGTGGTACGGGACTTTATATCAAGTCCATTGTCAAAGGTTTAAAAATACCGAGGGTTTCCCCTCAACCGGATTTAAGACGGCAATTACAAGCTTTAGGACAATCCTATCTTTATCAAATTCTGACCCAGGTAGATGAGGAGGCTGCTAAAAAAATTCATCCCCATGATCAGGTAAGGACTTTACGCGCTTTAGAGGTTTTTTATCTGACAGGAAAACCTATCTCTAGTCAGCAGGGAGAAAATCCTCCCACTTATCCAATTTTACAAATTGGTTTAGATTGTTCCCCAGAAAGTTTAGACAAGCGGATCACTGTTCGTACTGATCAAATGATTGCAAAAGGATTAGTAGCAGAGGTGCAGAATTTGGGGGATAAATACGGTTGGGATTTACCACTTTTGCAGACTTTGGGTTATGCAGAGATTAAGCAATATCTGCTCGGGGAAATTTCTTTAGAACAGGCGATCGATCTAATTATCCTCCACACCCGTCAATTTGCCAAACGTCAGCGCACTTGGTTTCGTGCCGATGCTGATATTGTCTGGTTTCCCGTCGATAAAGAAAATTTATTAAAATCGGTGGAACGAAAAATTATTTTGTTTCTTGAGGGGTTGCCCGATATAAAAACACATCATCCTGATTAAAGATTAACTGAAAGTTGTCATTTTGATTCAGTTTATTTAAGTGATAATCAATTAGTTCTGGTGAACTAGACCAACCGGGATGACGGCGATCAAGTAGGATATAATTAAATTGATTTAAATCTAGGGATTGGGAACCTTCGATCGCTAATTTGATCATTTCTCGATGGGTAAGATGGGGGGCAATTCTAGAAGTAGTCAAGACACTCTCACTGGTGGTAATTTGGGTTAGAGCTTTTTGGGTGGCGGACCAAGTATCGAGGGAATTTAAATACAGTGACCAAAAATAGCCGTATTTAGCTAAGGCAAAAAAGGCAATAATTGCCCAAGTAATTATCCATTTAGGCTGCTTCAACCAGTTACTATTATGGGCTAAAGTGGCGATAACCGCTAGAAATAAAAAGGGCAAAATTGGCAGGTAATATTGAGTCGTTAAGTTTTTTTGTGGGGCATGATCTGCTAATAAATTTAAAGCGAGTGCGGGAATAGCGGCAATTATTGGGGCAGAATAGCGCCAGGATAAACCCCAAACTAAGGGAATAATTAATAGGATGAGGTATTCTAGATTATTGCCAGTAAAGATTTTTCCCAAGACAAGATCGGGTTTGAGGAAAAGATTAAAGATAATTGCCGGTAAACTATCTCCTAGATAACTATATCGAGAATCAGCCATTTCAATAACTGCTGATTTTCCTGTCAGGAGGGGAATTAATAACTTCGTGGTGATAATAAACCAAAGAATGCCGGTAATCATGGCAATTATTCCGGGGATTTTTTTCTTTTCCCAGAGAAGTAACCAGATACCCATTCCCAACAATGTTAAAGAGAGAATTGCTTTACAACCGAGAATAATAATGATTCCTAGAAAAAATCCCCAGAGATTATTTAATCTTGCTGCCAAAATTGTCCAAAAAATCGCTGGCACTGCGATAACTTCGGGATGAAAATCAAAGAGATTAACATTAAAAATTAGGGGATAGAGCAGATAAACTAAGGCTAATGTATAAGCTTGTTTTTCTTTTAATCCCGCTTGTATTGCCAATTGCCAGAGGGGAAAAACGGCAAGGGAAAGGGAAAAAGCTTGTAAGAAAAGCAGCCAATAAACGCTAGGATAAATTTTATAAAGTAAGGCTATAGGATAGAGAATAAAAGCGATATGATCGCCTAAAATATGGTAATCAACAAAAGATATAATCGGTGGTTTACCTTGAGAAATTAGGTAAACTCCCTGATCAAACCAACCAAGATCGAGAGCGTTAGATTGAAATAAAATATGTCTGACAGCACTGCAAATAAACAGGATTATTGTAGCGCAACCAATCAACCAAAATAAATCTTTTTTTTTGTGCATAATCATTAAGTTTTACTGAGATTTTTCGGGATTATTACGACAATACTGCCAGGTATATCTAAAATAGGAAGCAACTTCAGTAAACCATGCTTTAAAAATATTTCTGTTCTCACTGGTGACGATAACCCCATTAATAAACTCTTGCCATTGGGGATCATTAGCGGGAAGAATGAAACCATAATAATCGCAATTTAAAGGATTGCGTGGGATAAGTTGATAATCTTGTTCTAAGGATAAACCGAGAATGACAGCTTCTCCAATTAGCAGAATGCCATCACTAGCAAAAGCATCTATTCTATTCCTTCTTAAACTTTGGATACCCCGCAGTCTTCCCGTCACTCCTTGAAATTCTTGATAGGTAGCAAGAGGATATTTTTGTCTTAATAATTCTTGAGTGGTGGTATCTCGCAAAACTCCAATACTTATACCTTCTAAGGACGAAGAAAAGTCAAAATTTTTCTGATTATCACTCCGAACTAAAAACTGAGTTCCCGTGACAAAAAAAGGACGAGAAAAACTGACACCATCAGGTATATTTTTTCTGATACTATTAGGACCACACTCGAAATCAACGGTTTTATTTTCCAATAACTGGAAGCGATTAAATAAAGTCGATTTATAAATTTTGACACTGATGATTTGGAGGTTTAATTTGTGCTTAAGTTCCTCTCTAAGCAATTGGATAAAATCTAAGCATAATCCCTGCAAATTATTATTACTATCTCGATAGCCAAAAGGAATCGCATCTTCTCTCATCGCTACTTCTAATAATCCCGTGCGTTTAATTTTTTCTAGAACCGTTTCCGACTTAGCTGGGAGAGCAGCAAAAACATTAGATAAAATAACGAGAGTAAGAATGATTAATTTCATGGTTTTTGCCGAGATTATTTAAGATTTGTTATGACCGTGATCCCATTGATCTAAAATGTCTTTGAATAATAATTCATCTAACCATGTTTTTACTACCACTGTCAAAGGTAAAGCCAATAATAAACCTAAGATACCAAACATTTGAGCAAAGAAAATTTGAGCAATTAGGGTAATTGCTGGTAGTAAAGATACCTGTTTAGCCATGACAGTGGGTGTCAGCAAATAACTTTCGACATTTTGGATAATAAAATAGAGAATCAGAATAGCGACAATTTTCCAAGGTGCATCGATAACAGCAATGAGGATCGGAAAAATCACACTAGCAGTCGGTCCGATATTAGGGATAAAATTGAGCAATCCTGCTAGGATAGCATGAACGAGAACTAGATTGATTTGTAAAACAAAAAGACCGAACCCACTGAATAATCCTACCATAGTTGAACTAATGGCAATTCCCAACAACCAATTACCTAAACCCGCTTCCGACAGGGTAAGAATTTCCTCGGCACGACGACGATAGAAGTTAGGAAATAATTTTAAGAAAGCTTGTCGATAGGGTTGGGGGTTGACTAACATCATCATTGCTAACACCAGCACGAATAATAATTGCAAAATGGCCGCCACTGAGTTAGAAAAGAAGGTAAAAAAGTTACTAAAAACAAAGGTTCCTAAAGGTTGTAACTGCTGGACTAAATCAGTTAAATTAGGCAGCGATGGCAACCAATCAAATTGGAATTGTTGTCGCCATCGAATCGAGTTATTACGGACTAAATCCCAAGCTTGCGGTAAAAGTTCAATTAATTTTTGAAACTGTTCGATAAAGGGGGGAACAATAATTATAAAAAATAAAATCACAATTCCTAGACTCGTCAGCAGGGTGATTAAAATAGCCAAACCCCTTTTAATCCCCAATCTCTGCAATCCTTTCACACATCTATTTAAGGCTACGGTAAACACGATCGCCATAAAAATCAATAATAACAGCTGTCGAATCTGCCACAATACATAGAGAGCCATTATTAAACAGATAAACCCCAACCACTGACCAAATTTCACGACCTTGATTTATCCTATCGGGACAAGTTTTATCATACAGCAGTCGGGAGGCGGTCGGCGGTCGGCAGGTTTTAGGTGTTGGGGTTTTGGGGTGTTGGGGTTTTGGGGTTTTAGTTCAATTTCCCCACTTCCCCACCTCCCCACTTCCCTATCTCCCCATCTCCCCCCGCAACGCGCACGAAGTGGTCTCCCTATCTCCCCACCTCCCTATCTCCCCACCTCCCCACAGCAAAAATTAAGTTTTGTATCAAAAATTTGCTAATTTTGCTGTTATGTGCTATACAGTTACGCCACAAAACAGGATAGAAAAACGAGATTTTCTTAATTACCAGACATTTTCTCAAATTTTATGGCAACTCTCCCAGAGTCAAATTATCCTGAAAGAAATCCTCTCCTAGAAAATCCGACAAGACTCAGAGAAATTGTAGCCATTAATGCTTTTATCCTTGTATTAGGACTTCGATAATGAAAGAATTGGAGCGATACTATAAAGTTTTAGGGTTAGATCATGGGGCATCTCTCGACGAGATCAATCAAGCCTACAAAGATTTGGTGTTTATTTGGCATCCCGATCGCATTCCCAAAGATAATCAGCGTCTTTTGGAAAAAGCCACCGCTAAACTGCAAGAAATTAACCACGCTAGGGAACAATTGCGGCAAATTCATCAAAATTCTCCTAAACGCTCCAATTCCCCCCCTAAAACTGAAAAACAGCCCGCCCACGCCTATAAAACTGCGTCCCCCTATCAGCCTCACCCTAGCCAACCCAGCCAAAATTCCCAAACCCATAGTCAACAAACCCACAGTCAACACAGCCACTCCCAGAATAACCATCAGGTCCACAATCATGCCGCCTGGCGCCCTCACTATCGGGATTTAAACGGAGCCGATTTACAGGGAGCCAACCTGAAGGAAAAAGATTTCTCTAGTCGCAGTCTCATCGGGGCAGATTTAAGCCATGCCGACTTAAGCGATAGCTTCCTGCACAAAGTTAACCTAGAAAAGGCTAATCTGTACAAAGCTAATCTTTTTCGTGCCAATCTCCTCGAAGCTAACCTTAAAGGCGCAAATTTACAGGAAGCCAATCTCATCGGGGCGGATTTAAGCGGGGCGGATCTGTCGGCGGCAGATTTACGCGGGGCAAAAATTGGCTTTGGTAAGCGTATTATGGTGAAATTAACTGGAGCAATTTTAACAGGAACAATTCTCCCCGATGGTTCGATTCATCAATGAATAACCTCCTGCTAATTTTGATATTTTTTTAATAGGAACTATCACCCGATGGGCATTTATTACACAATCGCTGCTGTTTTTCTAGGAATGCAATTAGCTGCAGAAGAGAATTTATCAGCGGCGAATCCTGATTTTTTACGTCTGCAAAAAGCTCTAGAAAAACACAATTTTATCGTCAAACTTGCCCCGCCACCAGTGCGAGGAGCCTACGGTTTATTTGATAGTAAAACTAGAATGATTTGGATTCATCCCCTAGTTTTTGACTTAGGTATTGCTCGACCAACATTAATTCATGAAGCTGTCCATGCCGCTCAACTTTGTCATGGGGGCAAAACAGTTAAAGCTCTTAATTTAGGTATAGAACCCCCGGCAATGACCAGGAGATTTTTTATGAATTATGAGGGTTTTAGCAGACAAATTGAAGCTGAAGCCTATACTGTTCAAGTTCAGCCCGATGGTCTAGATTTAGTCATTTCTTTACTGCAAAAATATTGTCCTTAGAAAACCTGTCCTTAAATCTACCAATCCCGTTCTAATTCTTCGGCTACACGACGATAATCGGCGCTGGCTTCTTGGGCGTTTTTACCGCGCCAATTGGTAATAGCTACCCCGTCTAAAACGGCTTTTTCGTGAGCCTTATAATTTCTGACAAAAGCATGACAGGCGGGAATACCTAATTCTAATAAAGTATTTTGTGCTTCCAAAGTTTCCTTAAGACTACGAGAATCCACTTTTGTTAACAAAACCCGATAGGCAATTCCTAGGGGTTTAACTGCCGTGCGTACCGTGTCAATTAAAGCCATTAAATCCATCGGTGCGGGAGGAGTCGGTAAAATTAAATAATCTGATTCTGCTATTACTGCCGTAAGTAATTCGGAACGCAAAGCTGGTGGTGTGTCAATCACGATCAGATCATACTCGATAATTTGACGCAATTCTCCTAATTTCTCTGTATTAATTTGTTTGGCTAAATCAAATACCATACCCGCTTGATTTCTTTCTACCCACCAAGTGGAGGAACCCTGCGGGTCCGCATCCACCAGCAAAACACGCTGATTCTGTCCCCAAATTGCCGCTAAATTAACCGCAGTGGTGGTTTTACCCACACCACCTTTACCGTTGACAACAGCGAGAATTTTTGGGCTATTAGGCTTTAATTGCGAGGTCATTTTCAGTTATCAGTTATCAGTTATCAGTTATTAGTTATCAGTTATCAGTTATCAGTTATCAGTTACCAGTTATCAGTTATCAGTTATCAGTTACCAGATTTGAGTTTTAAGTTCACTGATTACTGTTTACTGGACGGCTACGCCGTGCCTTTGGCAACACTGAAAAAAAGCTCCCCACTGATTACTGTTTACTGATTACTGATCACTGAATATAACTAACCAGAAAGTTTTTGATCTAAGATTTGGCTAGTTAATTTAGGATCGGCTTTACCGCCGCTTTTTTTCATGACTTGACCGACAAAAAATCCCTTAAGATTGGTTTTACCAGACCGGAATTTTTCTAACTCACTTGGATGGGCAGCGATAATTTCCGCGATCAGTTTTTCGATGGCAGAAGTGTCAGAAATTTGTATTAATCCTTTCTTTTCCACCAGCGCTTTGGGTGAACCGCCCTGGGTGAGAAGTTCGGGTAAAATTTCCTTAGCAATTTTGCCACTAATTGTTCCCGTTTCAATCAGTTTAACTAATTCAGCCAAGTCTGACGCTTGCAGGGCAATTTCTGTGATCGTCAGCTTATTATTATTCAAATAAGCGGCGATATCTTGACTGATCCAGTTAGCAACTAATTTCGCATTTGCCCCCGCAATTACAGCAGTTTCAAAATATTCGGCCACGGTGCGATCATCGGTTAAAACCCTGGCATCGTAGGCGGAAAGACCAAATTCTTCTTCATAACGACGACGTTTACGAGCGGGTAATTCCGGTAATTCTTCCGCCCAAGCTTTTAACTGTTCGGGGGAGACTTCTAGGGGGGGTAAATCCGGTTCGGGAAAATAGCGATAATCGCTAGAACCTTCTTTTTTCCGCATACTAATCGTCCGTTGAGTAGCTTCTTCCCAAAGACGGGTTTCCTGTACGATCAATTCCCCATTTTCGATCGCTTCAATTTGTCGATCGATCTCGTATTCTATGGCTTTTTGGATAGCACTAAAGGAGTTCATATTTTTGATTTCTACCTTAGTCCCGAACTTTTCAGTGCCTTTTTTACGAACGGAAATATTAACATCGCAGCGCAGGGAACCTTCCTGCATATTGCCGTCACTGATGCCGAGATAACGCACTAAACGCCGTAATTCTTGGGCATATTCCGCCGCTTCGGTGCCGGTGCGTAAATCCGGTTCCGAGACGATCTCCAATAATGGTACACCTGTACGATTAAAATCCACGAGGGAATGGGTGGAACCGGAGAGACGTTCGCTGCCAGCATGAACCAGTTTTCCCGCGTCTTCTTCCATGTGCAGACGGGTAATGCCGATAATTTTGCGGCTAACTTCCTTAGTTTTTTTATCGACGATCTCGATTTCTAGTTGACCCTGTTCGACAATAGGGAGATCATACTGGGAAATTTGATAATTTTTCGGCAGGTCGGGATAAAAATACTGTTTGCGATCAAATTTGCTATGAGGTGTAATTTTACCATCGATAGCTAATCCCAGTTTAACGGCACTGGCCAGGACTTCTTGGTTAAGGACGGGTAATACCCCCGGATAACCCAAACAGACGGGACAGACGTTAGTATTGGGGGGACTATCGAAGTTGGTGGGACAGGAACAAAATATCTTGCTTCTGGTGTTCAGTTGACAGTGGGTTTCTAAACCGATAATTGCTTCGTATTCAGTGGCAGACATATTTTCTCGCTCTCGCCGACACAGGAATGATCTGTTTAATCATTATAGTCGCGATTCTGGAGCATTCCCTCCCTTCATAAAACTTAATAATGTAGTTACTAATAACTTTATGCACCTTTAATATAGCTCAAAAAAGATAATTTATTCAACCAATGTCCGCCATTATTTTTAATTTTATCAAAGGCATAAGATTAAAGAAGCTTATCGATAATTTTTCACCGATAAACCTAGCCTTTCTAGTATCGACCACCGACCACCGACTCCCGAAAACGAAAACTTCCCAACTCACCATGAAGATAACCGACATAAATCGTAGCAAAAATTAACTTCTAGAGACGAGATATTTGCTTAGTATAGAAACAGAGAGATTATACCTAAGAACTGACCCCATAACCGCCCAAAAGCAATATAAGCGGGGAAAGTGATCATTTTCTAGGCGAGTATTGCCTTAGTAATTGACGATTTTTAATTTTTACTTGATTTTATGTCTTTAACTCTCTCAGAACAACTCAAACGAGAACAATTATCCTACCCTCAAACTCTCCTCCATCATCTGCAAAAGTTACGGCATTTTGTGACAGTAGAAGGAGAGGAGAAATTGCAGCAGTGGAAAAACCTGATTGAAAAGGAGAATTTTCAACCTAGCACCCGTAATTTAGCCTATTATCTCGCCCTGAGACAAGAAGATATCCGGGATTTACAATTAGCTTTAATGCCCTGGGGATTATCTTCCCTAGGCCGGATTGAATCGAAAGTTTTACCGACCCTCGATGCCGTAATTGCCACTTTAGGGGCGGTTTGTCATCAAGAATCCTCATTATTACCCAAACATCCCCCTTTAGAGGCATTTTTCCAGGGAGATCAACTTTTAGCCTCCCATAGCGCCGAAGTTTTCGGTCTGCCTTCCCCCCGGCGTCGGGTGCGAATTATGGTGACAATGCCGACGGAGGCGGCAACCGACCTCGATTTTATTGCTCAATTACTGCGTTGCGGGATGGACTGTATTCGCATTAATTGCGCCCATGATGGCCAGAAAGAGTGGCAGGGAATGATCGAAAATCTGCGCGAGGCGGTCAAAAATCCCGAAAATTTAATCAATGGACATACCTGTAAAGTTTATATGGACTTAGCTGGCCCAAAACTCCGTTTAGAGCAGATTTTAGCCCCCCAGTCCCAAACCAGACTATATCAAGGGGATTTTTTCCTCTTAACCACCCAACCGCCCCATACTGCCCATCCTCAGTATTTTCAGGCTAATTGTTCCCAACCGGAAATTATTCCCCAAATTCCCGTCGGGGCGAAAGTTTGGATTGATGATGGTCATATTGGGGCTGAAGTTATTGCCATAATGCCGGAAGGTCTTTTACTAAAAATTACCCACGCCAGGGAGAAAGGGGAAAAACTCAAAGCAGATAAGGGACTAAATTTCCCCGATACCGTCTTAAATATCGATCCTTTGACCGCAAAAGACCGGCAAGATTTAGATTTTATTGCCGAAAATGCCGATATTATCGGTTACTCTTTTGTACAAAAAGCCAGCGATATCGAGACACTACAGCTAGAGTTACAAAGTCGTTTGGGGGATGCTTGGCGACAAAAAGCAATCGTGGCCAAAATAGAAACACCTTTAGCCGTGAAAAATCTACCGGAATTAATCATTCATGCCGCCGGTAAACAACCTTTTGGGGTGATGATTGCCCGGGGTGATTTGGCCGTAGAAATTGGCTATCAAAGACTCGCAGAAATTCAAGAGGAAATTCTCTGGTTATGCGAAGCGGCCCATATTCCAGTAATTTGGGCTACCCAAGTCCTAGAAAATCTGGTCAAGAAAAGTATTCCCTCCCGGGCTGAGATTACTGATGCCGCTATGGCCGAAAGGGCCGAATGTGTCATGCTGAATAAGGGGGAATATATCCGCGAAGCGGTGACAATTCTCGATGATGTTTTACAGAGAATGCAGACCCACCAAGCTAAAAAAACCCCCCAATTACGCGCTCTCCATTCTTGGGTTTAGGCAGTTTCAGTTATCAGTTATCAGTTATCAGTTATCAGTTATCAGTTATCAGTTATCAGTTATCAGTTATCAGTTATCAGTTATCAGTTATCAGTTATCAGTTATCAGTTATCAGTTATCAGTTATCAGTTATCAGTTATCA